>NZ_JALRNG020000217.1:0-238 GCF_030272875.2 Pseudomonas sp. BJa5 | reverse complement strand
AATCGAGCAGGCGGCCCTGTAATTCACCGGGATCAATCTTGATCACCCTATGAGCATGGCAGTCATCGAAGAGTCGGCACTGACCGACATCTTCCGTGTCGTGCGCAAGTCGCTCAAGGCCAATGGCTGCAAACGGGCCATCCTGGTCGGTCTCAACAGCAGCTTCGACCTGGGCTTCCTCAATGCGGCCTTGGCGCGCAACGACATGAAACGCAATCCGTTTCATCCGTTCTCCAGC
>NZ_JALRNG020000216.1:0-238 GCF_030272875.2 Pseudomonas sp. BJa5 | reverse complement strand
AGCAAAGGCCAGAAACCACCGAGCCCGGCGTTGATCGGCAGGAACAGGGTTACGGCGCCGATGGCCGTGCCAAACAGGCCCAGCATCCAGGAGGTGTCGTGACGGGACCAGCTGCCGTGGGCGGCTGGGGTCGATTCAAAGCGTTGTTCAACGCTCTGGGCCTGCTCATTCATCCGGGTGCAACTCCACTCGCAAGACTGCAACAGAGCTGAGAGTGGCGAAACAGACGCTTCACGCA
>NZ_JALRNG020000215.1:0-238 GCF_030272875.2 Pseudomonas sp. BJa5 | reverse complement strand
GTACACCACCGATGGCGAGGCGCCGAAAAAGTCGCTGACCGATGCCATCAATAATTCGCTTTCCATGCTCGGCTTCAGAGCAGACGTATTCCTGGGCATTTTCGATGACCGCGACTACGTTCAACAGCGTGAATTGCTCTCGAAGCTTACAGGAAGAAACATCGAGCCGCCCTTTTTCGTGCCCTTCTTCTTTCTGCGCTTCTTCGCCAACTTGCTTAGTCCGAGCGCCTTTTTCAAG
>NZ_JALRNG020000214.1:0-238 GCF_030272875.2 Pseudomonas sp. BJa5 | reverse complement strand
ATTTTGTGTTTGTGCGCCCCGGTGGCGTTGCGGCGGTGCTGTGGGGCCTGCTCAATACAGTTTTGAGCGTGGGCCTTGAGCGACCGTCGAGCTTGCCGGTCGACGGGCTCGACCAGGTGCTTGAGGCGATTGCACCGTTCAGCGCCGAAGCGATGGCGCCACTGTGTGTCGTCGAAGCGCAGGTCATCCGCCAGTTGGCGCGCGACTTCGCCGCAGCCGACAAAGCCGTGTGCTATGG
>NZ_JALRNG020000213.1:0-239 GCF_030272875.2 Pseudomonas sp. BJa5 | reverse complement strand
TACGGCTCGCGCTCTTCGGCTACGCCCACGGGGGGGCGCCCGGCCCCGAACGAAGGAGCGCTTGTCAACCCGAAAAACAAACGCGGAAACAAAACCCCCCCCCCAACACACGCACACACAAACCCCACCAAAAAAACAACAACAAAAAAGCAAACACTGGCAGGTACACACTTGAACAAAGGGTGAACACGCCAAACCCCAAGGCAATCACCAAAACCGACCACAAACCCCACACCCCC
>NZ_JALRNG020000212.1:0-239 GCF_030272875.2 Pseudomonas sp. BJa5 | reverse complement strand
CCGCGGCCCCCCACACCCAAAAAAACAAAACACCCACCCCCACCCCAACCACACCAAATTTGAAAAAAAAAAAAAACCCAAAAACCACCCCAACCAAACACAAAAAAACAAAAAAAAAAAAAAACCAAAAACCAAAACCCCCCCCCCCACCAAAAACAAAAAAAAAAAAAAAAAACCACACCCAAAAAAAAAAAAAAACCAAAAAAAAACCACAACCACCCAACCCCCCACAAAACCCA
>NZ_JALRNG020000211.1:0-239 GCF_030272875.2 Pseudomonas sp. BJa5 | reverse complement strand
GGGGCGGGGTGTCTTCTTTGCTGGCCGGCCCGCGCCCCCCCCCCGCCCCCCCCCCCCCGCCCGGCCGCGCCCGCCGGGGTCGTGGCCCGGTTCCTCCGCCCCCCCCCCCCCCCCCCCCCCACCCCCCCCCCCCCCCCCCCCCCCCCCCCCAGCCCCCCCCCCCCCCCCCCCCGCCCCCCCCCACCCCCCCCCTCCCCGCGCAGCTCTAGGGCGCGGACAACGCGCGTGTCCCCAATCCC
>NZ_JALRNG020000210.1:0-239 GCF_030272875.2 Pseudomonas sp. BJa5 | reverse complement strand
ATCCTTCGCGTCCTTCGCATCGGCGATGGCCAGCGGCTGGGCCAGCGTGCCCATCCCGTCCTCGACCGTGCCGATGTTCTCGAACAGGCCGGCTACCTCCCAGAGGATCCAGTCCGACATCGAGCGGATGCGCATCACCAGCGCGATGGCCACCGCGATCGCACCCATCGAGATCGACGCCTGCAGCCACGCCCAGATCGCCACGCCCGCCACGCTGGCCAGCAGGAACGCGTTGAGCG
>NZ_JALRNG020000209.1:0-239 GCF_030272875.2 Pseudomonas sp. BJa5 | reverse complement strand
GAAACCCTGGGCCTGAGCCAACCGGCCATGCAGCGACGACCGCTGCAAATGGTCATGGCCAAGGGCGCCAGCCTCAAGCCCCTTTATGACCACTGCCTGGGCGGCGGTCCCAAGCCACGGATCACCGTCACCCGCCACCCGGCCAGCGACGGCCAGTGGGTCTGGTACCTGGGCGGCGACCTGGACGAAGCCGACGTCGTAGCCCGCGAACCCGAGGGACAGATTGCCGCGGCGAAGAA
>NZ_JALRNG020000208.1:0-239 GCF_030272875.2 Pseudomonas sp. BJa5 | reverse complement strand
CAACAGGTGCCCTACCGCCTCTTGCTCCATGTTCATCGCCGGATGGTCGGGGGCAGTTGCAACATAGCGTGGAGCAAAGCCCGCCGAGTGAAAGATGTCGTTGCACTGTTCCAGGGGTACGTCCAGGGCCGACTGCAGGGCGTGCAAGGTGCTTGGGCTGGCCTTGGCGCGCGCCGTATCCACACAGCTCCGGTGACGCTGGGAGACACCGGCCAGCAAGGCCAGCTCCACTTGGCTGA
>NZ_JALRNG020000020.1:0-94964 GCF_030272875.2 Pseudomonas sp. BJa5 | reverse complement strand
AGGTCGCCAGGTTTGCGACCGCTTCGCGCTCGATCGCAGCCTGGCGGCAGCTCCCACAGGGTGAACTGCACCCCAAAAGTGGACACCCATCCAACCTTTGGGGTCTGTTCAGGGGCCTCAGCCTTCCGCTGTGGGAGCTGGCAGCGCCAGCGATCGACTGCGCAGCAGTCGCAATTCGGCCACCTCGTAGCGTCTGGCTACACACCCCTCTACTTGGCCCAGCGCCGCAGCTCGGACGGTGTGTAGTCATCTGTCCTGGCCATGAACCCCACCCGCATCGGCGTCTTCTCTTCGTTGCTCAGCCCCCCGGCGTAATAACGGCCGGAGATCAGGTCGTAGGAAGTCTCCAGCACGTTGTAGGTGAAGTCATGATCGTAGTGCTGGATGGCATGCAGCTCCGAGCTGCGCCACAGCTCACCGCGGCTGTCGTATTGATCGACCTGGGCGATCTGCCAGCTGTCCTCATCCACATAGAAGCGCCGCTTGCTGTAGATGTGCCGGGCACCGGGCTTGAGCGTGGCCTCCACCACCCAGACCCGGTGCTTTTCGTAACGGGTATGGGCCGGGTTGATGTGATTGGGCTTGACCAGTTCGGACAGGCTCAAGCTCCGGCTACCCAGACGGTAGCTGTTGTAGGCAATGAACATTTCCTGCTTGCCGACCAGCTTCCAGTCGAAGCGGTCCGGTGCACCGTTGAACCCGTCGATGTTGTCGGCGGTGATCAGGCCGTTGCTGTAGCGCGCACTGTTGTCGTAGGCCAGCATCGGCGCGCGCCGCACCCGGCGCTGGGCCGGCAGGTACTGCCAGGCCGAACGCGGCTCGGCGACCTGGTCGAGCGGCTCGTGCACCAGTACGGTTTCACCGGCCAGGCGCGCCGGTTCCAGCACCCGGCTCTTGAACATGAACAGCACGTTGGCCGCCGGCTCAAGGCCACCGACCGCTTCGGCAAAGCTCACCAGCGACTGCGCGCGGATAAAGCTCACCGCGCCGTTCTCGCGCACCAGGGCAATGCTGCTCAAGCGTTCGAAGCTGCCACCGCGCCAGCGGGTCATGTGGTTCCACATCACCTCCAGGCCTTCGGTGGGCAAGGGAAAAGGAATGCCACGCCCATAGTCATGCAGGCCGTTGCCGCCGTCGGCCAGGGTGGTCTTGCCGGCATTGACGCGGCTATCGGCCAGTACCTGGGCGGGCAGCCGGGCGCTGCGGTGGCTGGGGTACACCGGCATCTGGAAGCTGGCCGGGTAGCGCTTGAACATCGCCACCTGCCCCGGGCTGAGGAAGGCCTGGTACTGGCTGATATTCTGCGCCGTCAGAATGAACAGGGGCTTTTCACCGGCATAAGGATCGCTGTAGCCGCCATTGGCATCGAGACGCCCGGCGCCCTTGTCGAGGCCGCCGGTCCAGGCCGGGATGCTGCCGTCGGCATTGCCGGCGCGCTCCGAGCCCATGGGCGTGAGGGTCTTGTCCAGCGGGCCGAGGTCATTGCTCTTGGCCAGCACCGAGGCACTGACACAGGTCAGGGCCAACAACAGGGGATGGATTCGCATGGTTATTGTGCTCCTTAGAAATCGACCTTGAAATTGACCGAGGCGAAGTCGCGGTCATCCAGGGTGCTGTAGTCGTTGCTGCCAAAGAAGGCGTTGTAGGCGAGTTCGACGCTGTAGTCGTTGAGGTAGCTGGCGGTCAGGCTCAGGCCCAGGGCCTGCTGGCCTTCCTGGAAGGGACCGAGGGGGTCGTAGGAATAGCCGTCGACGTCATGGCGCCAGTTGAGCGCGGGGATCAAGTTGACGCCCGGCAGCACGTCGCTGTACTCAAGGCTCGCGCGCAGGCGGTAGCCCCAGGACCAGTCGGTGGCAAAGCCTTTGTCCGTGCAGAAGCGATTGGTCACCCCGGACGCCGGCGGATTGCAGGTGCTGCCGTTGCGCGGGGCACTGCGACCGAAGGCGGCGTTGCGCCCCAGGCGTTCGTCGCCCAGGGCGTCGATATGCACCACGCCCACTTCGGCGAACAGGCTCAGGCGCGTGGCCCCCAGCACGTTGTCGATGGCCTGGGTCGCCGAACCGGTCCACTGCCACACGCCTTTGCGCTCCCAGCCGTCGAAGCGGTCGCCGCCGCGGGTGTCGAAGTCGTCGGGCAATTGCACCCAGGCACTGCCCGCAGCGCCGGCCACCACGGCGGTGGTGACGTCCGGCGTGTTGTACGCCAGCGGCATGTTTGGCCGGTAACTCAGTTCGGTGGCCAGCGCGATACCCGAGGAAGGCTCGACGCCGGTCAGGCTGACGCCGTACAGGCGGATGTTCTCGGGAAAGGCTGCCGCGTAGGACGGCCCCTGCCCGCCCCCGGGGAAAGTGCCCGGCAGGCTGGTATCGCGGGCATCGAGGGTCAGGTACGGCATGCGCGAGTGGTAGTTGATGAAGTACAGCGCAGCCTCGGCATCGTTCAAGGACGGCAACAGCTGGCGCAGGGCGAAGCCGAACTGGCCGCTGTCGGCGGGCGACTCGTTGCCCCGGGCGCTGGCGAACAGGCCGCTGGCCTGCATCTGCTGGTCGGTCAGCACCTGGCTCAGGAACAACGGCCCGCAGCCTGGCTGGATCACGTCGCTGGCGGCAAAGAAGGTGCCGCAGCCATCGAGCACGCTGGGCCGCCAGTTGTACTGGTAGAAACCTTCCAGGTTGAGGGTGTCGGACACACCAAAACTGAACGACAGCATCTCCACCGGCAACTGGCCTTCCTTGATCTCCACCCCGGGCCGGTTGAACGCCGAGAGGTCCAGCGGGTTGATCACGTTGATGCCGTTCTGGACCAGCAGCGCCTCGCCCCAGGACAGCACCTGCTTGCCCAGCTTGACGCCCAGCGGATGGCCGGCCACCTGCATGTCCTTCCACACATAGGCGTCCAGTGCTTCCAGGCCCTGGAACCTGGCCAGGTCGTCCCAGCCGCTGTCGTCGAAATCCTTGAAGCGGCCGTCGCGGGTTTCATAGGCATGGTCGTACCAGTATTTCAGGCGCAGGAAGGCGCCCTGCCCCTGGCCATCGAGGCTGAAGTCGGTCAGGCCCTTGAAGGTCTGCGAGATCGGATCGCCCTTCTCGAAATTCAGCCGGTTGTCGTCGGCCGTGACACTGGCACCATCGGCATTCACCCCCTGGGCCTGCAGGGCGTTGGCGCGGGTCATCAGGTGGCGGTCGGGGCTCTGGGTCGACCAACTGCTGCCCAGGCTCAGGCTGCTGCGGGTGGTGAAGCTCCAGTCTTCAGTGAGGTCGAAGGTGATCGCCTGGGCCGGTGCGGCGACACCTGCCAGCATCGCCAGCCACAACGGCGAGCCCCTTCGAACGGTACCGTGATGCGGGCGCACGCGCGCCGTTGTCGAGCTTGTTGTTGTCATTATCGAGCTCCATGAGGATTACCCAGCCCGATAACGATGCCCAAGCGTCAGCGGCGCGACGCAAGCGACGCACGACAAAAAACAATCATCGCCCGCCGCTACAGCGCCAGTGCGCCGGCCAGGCGAAACTGCTTGGGCGTGACCCCGAACTGCTTGCGAAAGGCGCGGATGAAATTGCTCGGCTGGCGGTAGCCCAGGCGCTCGGCAATCCGCTCGATGGGCTGGTCGCCCGCCGCCAGCCAGTGGCGGGCCAGTTGCAGGCTGTCCTTGCGTTCATCGGCCAGGGTCGTGCCCTGGCACTGGCGCAACATGCGCTGGTGCAGAAACGGATTGGCGCCGGGCAGCGGCAGGTCCAGGGCGTGGGGAACCAGGTGCAGGCTCGGCCAGGGCCCCTCGACGGTTGCCACGCCCCAGCCCTGCAAGCAGTCACCCGCGGCCTGCAACCGGGTCAGGCTGACCTGGCTGAACATCTGCGCCGGGGGCTTGCCAGCGCGCCGGGCGATGTTGCGCACCAGGCTCAGCACGGCGGCATCGAGCATGTAGTAATGCGGCTGATGCCGATAGCGGCGCAAGTGCAGGACCGCCGTGCAGCCAGCCTCTTCCAGGCTCACCTGAACGCAATTGGTCACCAGCGGCAGGTAGCGGATGAAGCATTCCAGGCTGGCGCGCACCGTGGTGGCGGAATCGAGCAGGATGTTAAGCCCCTGCAACGAACTGGTGGCCATGCCTGGCACCAGTTCGCAGCCGAAGCTGCGTCCGGCGCCGGCCGCTTCAAAGGCGTACAGCAACTGCTCGACGGCCAGTGCCGGTATCTCATGCTGGTCCTCGAGCCAGGCGCGGGCGATGCCGGCCTGCTGTACCAGGCGTTCGACGGGCAGGCCACAGCCTTGGGCATGGGCCACCAAGGTGCGCAGGAAAGCGCTGGAAACGAAGGGTGCATCCGGCATGGCAGGTCACGAAAAAGGAACAGGCGTCGATTAAAGCCAGCCGCTACACTATCGATCAAATGCATAATAAGTATCTGCAACATGCAAGAGGTGCATGGTGGATCTACGACAACTTCGTCACTTCGTGGCCCTGGCCGATTACCGCGGGTTCGTGCGCGCCGCCGATGCGGTCAACCTCAGCCAGCCAGCGTTCAGCCGCAGCATCCAGACCCTGGAACGCGACCTCGATTGCGCCCTGGTCGAGCGCGGCAACCGCGAATTCCGCCTGACCGGCCAGGGCCAGCTGGTGCTGCAGCACGCCAGGCGCCTGCTGGCCGGCAGCCAGACCCTGCACAACGAACTGCTGCAGTACAACGGCCTGGAGGGTGGCGAGCTGAACTTCGGCAGCGGCCCCTACCCGGCCCAGCTGCTGGTGCCCGAAGCCCTGGCCCAGTTCATCCACGACCACCCGTTGATCCGCGCACGCTTCCACCAGGGCGACTGGGAAGAACTGGCGGTGCGCCTCAAGGAGCAGCAGATCGAGTTCTTCGTCGCCGACGCTCGTGCCTTCAAGGACGATCCGCGCTACCAGGTACAGGTGCTGCGGCCCCGCCGCGGGCACTTCTTCTGCCGCGCCGGGCACCCCTTGGCGGGGCGCGGGCCACTCAGGTTCAGCGCCCTGCTCGACTACCCCATCGCCGGCACGCGCATACCACCGTTGATCCGCAAGATCCTCGCCCGCGCCCAGGGCACCCAGGACTTCGTCACCAGCGTCGAATGCGCCCAGTTCGACGCCATTCGCCGGGTGGTGCTGCGCTCCGACGCCATTGGCCTGGCCACCGCCGAAGCCCTGAACGAGCGCACCGCAGCGGATGGGATCTGCCCGCTCAGCTTCGTCGACCTGGACCGCGACCACCCCGACCTGCAACTGCTCTACGGCATCGTCAGCCGCGCCGGCGACTCCCTGACCCCGGCAGCGCAGGCCATGATCGCCACGATCCTGAGCGTCGACCAGCAATTGCGCGAGGGCCAGCCATGAACGGCGCGCCCAATGCCTTCTACGCGCCGACGCTGCTGCCCGCCATCGAGGAGCTGCTGGCCCGGGGCGTGGAGCCGCAGGCCATCGAGGCGGTGTTTCGCCGCAGCCTGTTCGAATTGCGCACGCCGTTCCTGCGCGTACCCCTGGTGTTGTCGCGGCGCTTCTGGACCCTGGCCCTGGCCCACAGCGGCGATCCGCTGATCGGCCTGGCCGCCGGCAAGCGCTTCGTCTCCACCGCCACCAATGGCCTGACCTACCTGTTCGATGTGGCCGCCTCGCTTGAGAGCGCCTGCGCCTGGTTCGTGACCTATTTCCCATTCTTCAACGGCCACTTCCAGGCCCGCATCGAGCGCAGCGAACAGCACATCAGCCTGTGCCTGCACGATTGCGGCAGCCTCAAGGCCAGTGCGCCGATCACCGACTACATCCTCACCAGCCTGTTGAGCATGCTGCGCCGCAAGGTGTCGGCCAGCGGCGTGGACCGCGACCCGATCCTGGCGGTCGAACTGGCCCACCCGACGCCCGCTGACACCAGCACGCACCCACGGGCCTGGCGCACGCACGTCAGCTGGGGCCATGCCGAGCATGGCATCCGCCTCGACCCGGCGTTGTTCAGCCAGCCCCTGGCGCCCGGCAACCAGGCACTGGAACAGATGCTGGTGGAGGTGCTGCAACAGACCCGCGGCAACACCCGGCCGACCCTGCTGGAGCTGGCCAGCGACTACCTGGCCGCGCACCTGGCCGACAACGAACGCTGGCCGCACTTCTGCGCCAGCCAGCACCTGCTCGAACGCACCGCAGCCCGGCGCCTGAAAGCGCTGGGCTGGAGCTTCTCGGAACTGCTCGACGAGTACCGCCGCTACCGCGCCGAAGACCTCCTGCACGGCAGCGAGCTGGAACTGGCGCAGATCGCCGACCAGCTCGGCTACAGCGATGTGCAGAGTTTTCACCGCGCCTGCCTGCGCTGGTTCGACTGCGCGCCCGGGGCCTACCGGGCGCGCTGATGGCCGTCACAGCACTTCGAACAAGCCGGCGGCGCCCATGCCGCCGCCCACGCACATGCTCACCACCACGTACTTGACCCCACGGCGTTTGCCTTCGAGCAAGGCGTGGCCGACCATGCGCGCGCCGCTCATGCCATAGGGATGGCCGATGGCGATGGCGCCGCCATTGACGTTCAGCCGCGCCGGGTCGATGCCCAGGGTCTGGGCGCTGTACAGCACCTGGCAGGCGAAGGCTTCGTTGATCTCCCACAGGCCGATGTCGTCGACCCGCAGGCCGTGCTGGCGCAACAGCTTGGGAATCGCCAGCACCGGACCGATGCCCATTTCCTCCGGCGCCAGACCCGCCACGGCGATGCCACGGTACAGGCCCAACGGCTTGACCCCGATGCGCGCCGCCAGGGCGCCACTCATCAGCACGCTGGCGCTGGCGCCATCGGACAGCTGACTGGCATTGCCGGCGGTGATGCAGCCGCCTTCGCGCACCGGCGCCAGCTGCTGCAGGTCGGCCAGAGTGGTCTGCGGGCGGTTGCCTTCATCGCGGGTCAGGCGGACCTCTTCATAGCTCACCGCGCCGCTGACCTTGTCGACGACTTTCTTGCGCGCCGTCACCGCCACGATCTCGTCATCGAACAGCCCCGCCGCCTGGGCCGCTGCGGTGCGCTGCTGGGATTGCAGGCTGTAGGCGTCCTGGGCCTCGCGGCTGATGTGGTAGCGCCGGGCGACGATCTCGGCAGTCTGCAGCATCGGCATGTAGGCATGCTCGGCCATGCGCATTACGGTGGCGTCCTGCTCGGCGGCCGCTGCCTGCATGTGCGGGTTCTGCACCAGGCTGATCTGCTCCTGGCCGGCACCGACGGTGACCTGCATGCCGTCGACCATGATCTGCTTGGCGGCGATGGCGATGGCCATCAGCCCCGACGCGCACTGGCGGTCGATGGTCTGGCCGCTGACCGACAACGGCAGCCCGGCCGCCAGTGCCGACAGCCGCGCCAGGTTGGTCGAGGCGGTACCACTCTGCATGGCGGTGCCCATCACCAGGTCGTCGATCTGACCCGGCTCTATCGCGGCCCGTTCCACCGCGGCGCGAATGGCCACGGCGCTCATCGACGGCGCCTTGAGGTCGTTGAAGGCACCGCGAAACGCCTTGGCGATCGGCGTGCGGGCGGTG
This sequence comes from Pseudomonas sp. BJa5, assembly GCF_030272875.2. Classification (NCBI taxonomy): domain Bacteria; kingdom Pseudomonadati; phylum Pseudomonadota; class Gammaproteobacteria; order Pseudomonadales; family Pseudomonadaceae; genus Pseudomonas; species Pseudomonas sp. BJa5. Next base: position 87,445 of record NZ_JALRNG020000020.1, on the reverse strand, counting down.
GAGACGATAACGGCATCTTGCATGGCAAAGCACTCCAGGGTCAGTCACACAGCAGACGGCTCAATACCGCCCGCGCAGGTTGAGGAATAGGCACCGGGCGATTGCTGGTGCGGTCGACGAACACATGCACGAAACGCCCGACCGCACAGGCCTGCTGTTCGCCGTCGGCGAACACGCCCAGGCTGTAGTGCACCGAGCTGTTGCCCAGTTTGCTCACCGCCACCCCCACCTCGATACGCTGGGGAAAGGCGATGGAGGCGAAGTAGTCGCAGCTGGAACTGACCACGTAGGCAATGACCTCGCCGTGCTGGATATCCAGCACGCCGGCGTCGATCAGGTAGCTGTTCACCGCACTGTCGAAGAAGCTGTAGTAGACGACGTTGTTGACATGGCCATAGACGTCGTTGTCGTGCCAGCGCGTGGTGATCGGCTGGAAATGGCGAAAGTGTTCGCGCGATAGCAGGTTCATCTCGATAGCTCGCTGGTTGGCTCAGAAGGCGAAGTCGTCCTCGGGCAGGCTCATCAGGCAGCCGGCGCCGGCCAGCAGTGCCTCACGGTGGGCGTCGGCCCTGGGCAGGATCCTGCGCAGGTAGAAGTCCGCCGCCGTAAGCTTGGCCCGGTAGAACGCTGCCTCGCCGCTGCCCGCAGCCAGGGCCGAACTGGCCGTGCTCGCGGCCTGCAACCATAGCGCGGCCAGCACCACGTAAGCCGAATAGGCGAGAAAATCCACCGACATCGCGCCGATCTCCTGAGGGTCGCGCCGGCAGGCTTGCAGCACTGTGTCAGTCAGTGCGCGCCACTCTTCAAGGCGCGCTGCGACCCGTTCGGCCAGCTCCGGCACGGCGCCGGCCTGATCCACTTGCGTCGCCAGTTCATCGATCAGCGCATTGAGCTCCGCGCCGCCATCGCCCAGCACCTTGCGACGGATCAGGTCCAGGGCCTGGATGCCGTTGGTGCCCTCATAGAGCTGGGTGATGCGACTGTCGCGCATCAATTGCTCCATGCCCCACTCGCGGATATAGCCGTGCCCACCATAGAGCTGCACGCCGAGGCTGGCCACTTCCTGGCCGCAATCGGTGAAGAAGGCCTTGACGATGGGAATCAGCAAGGCCGCGCGGCGCGCCGCGGCCTGGCGCGTATCGGCATCGACGGCGCCATGCTCCAGGTCCAGCTGGCGGGCGCTGTAGGCCGCCAGCATGCGGCAGCCTTCGGACAGGGTTTTCTGGGTCAGCAGCATGCGCCGCACATCCGGGTGGACAATGATCGGATCGGCCGGCTTGTCCGGCGCCGCCGGGCCGCCGAGTGCCCGCGACTGCAAACGCTCGCGGGCATAGGCCAGGCCGCCCTGGAACGCCGCCTCGGCGATGCCCAGGCCCTGCAAGCCGACCTGGAAGCGCGCATCGTTCATCATGGTGAACATGCAGGCCAGGCCCTGGTTCGCCTCACCCACCAGCCAGCCACGGGCGCCGTCGAAGTTCATCACGCAGGTGGAGGCACCCTTGAGGCCCATCTTGTGCTCCAGCGCGCCGCAGCTCACGGCATTGCGCTCGCCCAGCGAGCCGTCGCCGTTGACCAGGCGCTTGGGCACCAGGAACAGGCTGATGCCCTTGACCCCGGGCGGTGCATCGGCAAGACGGGCGAGCACCAGGTGGATGATGTTGTCGGTGAGGTCCTGATCGCCGCCGGTTATGAAGATCTTGCTGCCATCGAGCCGGTAGCTGCCATCGGCCTCGGGCCGGGCACGGGTGCGCAGCAGCGCCAGGTCGGTGCCGGCCTGGGGTTCGGTCAGGCACATGGTGCCGGTCCATTCGCCACTTACCAGCCGGGCCAGGTAGGTCTGCTTGAGCGCGGCGCTGCCGTGGTGGTCCAGGGCCAGTACCGTACCTTCGGTCAGCCCCGAGTAGGCGCGAAACGCCAGCGAAGCGCTCATCAGCATCTCATGGAAACTGGCCGCGACCATCTGTGGCAAACCCTGGCCACCAAAGGCCAGCGGCCCGGTCATGCTCGCCCAGCCTTGCCCGGCATACTGCCGGTAGGCCTGGCGGAAGCCGTCCGGGGTGATCACTTCGCCGTCCTGCAGGCGGCAGCCCTGCTCATCGCTGTTGCGATTGAGCGGCGCCACCACCTCGGCGGCGAAGCGTGCGGCCTCTTCCAGCACGCCATCGATGGTCTCGCGGTCCAGGCCGTTGTCCAGTTGCTGGCAGTGGCCTTGTACATCGAACAGTTCATGCAGCACGAATCGCATGTCGCGCAGCGGTGCCCGATAGTTCATACCCGGCCCTCCAGCACATCGGCAAAGCCCTTGCCCGCCGCCACCAGCCGGCCAATCAGGGCAGCCGCTTGCCAGTGCTCGCCGAGCATGCGCTGCAAGCGCTCGAGACGATCCTGGATAGAAGCCAGGCCCTGGCCGTCGGCCCAGGTCATCGGCCCGCCCACCGCAGCCGGGAAGCCATAGCCGTTGAGGTAGACCAGGTCGACGTCATGGCTGTTGGCGGCGATGTTCTCCTGGAGAATCTTCGCCCCCTCGTTGACCAACGCCAGCAGCGAGCGCTCGAGAATTTCCTGGTCGCTGATGGATCGCCGCCGATAACCCAGGCCGCTGGAAATCTCCATCACCAGCGCGTCGACCTCGGCATCCGGCTCGGCCTCGCGGCTGCCCTCGGCATAGCGGTAGAAACCGCGCCCGCTCTTCTGGCCGAAGCGGCCCAGCTCGCACAGGGCGTTGTCCACCTGTATCAACGGGTTGTCCATGCCCTGCCCGGCCAGCTGGCGGGCACGCCATTCCAGGTCGACGCCGACCACGTCGTACATGCGAAACGGCCCCATGGCAAAGCCGAAGGCCTGCAACGCGCCATCCACCTGGCGGGGCAAGGCGCCTTCGAGCAGCATCTTGCGCGCTTCGTTGGTGTAGGTCTTGAGCATGCGATTGCCAATGAAGCCAGGGCAGTTGCCGGCCACCACCGCCACTTTGCCCAGGCGCTGGCCGAGCACCCGAGCGGCATCGAGCACGGCCGCCGAGGTGTGTTCGCCACGGACGATCTCCAGCAGCTTCATGATGTGCGCCGGGCTGAAGAAATGCAGGCCCAGCACCTGCCCGGGGCGCCCGGTGACCGCGGCGATGGCGTCGATGTCCAGTGCCGAAGTGTTGCTGGCCAGGATCGCCGCCGGCTTTAAGGTGGCATCCAGGGTGCGGAAGATCTCCTGCTTGAGCTCGAGGTTCTCGTAGACCGCTTCGATCACCAGGTCGACGTCGGCCAGCGCCGCGTAGCTGTCCACCGCCTGCACCCGCGCCAGGTGCTCACTGGCCTGAGCCTGGCTGATACGGCCCTTGACCACCTGCTGGGCCCAGGTGTCCCTGGCCGCTTTCAGCCCCGCCGCCAGTACCTGCGCGTTGCTGTCGAGCCACAACACCGGAATACCGGCACTGGCCAGGCTGATGACGATACCCCGGCCCATGGTTCCGGCCCCCACTACCGCAGCCTGCTGCACATCGATTCCCTTGCTCACATCGGCACTCCCGGTTCGGAAAGAAGGATTGCCGACACACTAGGCAGGCGCCTACTATTTGAGAAATTTCATTTTCATATGCCTGATATTGGTCAGATGAATATATCTACCTTCGACCTCAACCTGCTGCGGGTCTTCGACGTGCTGCTGCGCGAACAGAATGTCTCCCGCGCCGCCGAGCGCCTGGCCCTCAGCCAGCCCACCGTCAGCAATGCCCTGGCGCGCCTGCGCGAGCTGCTCGACGACCCCTTGCTGGTGCGCATCGGCCGGCGCATGCAGCCCACGCCCAAGGCCCTGGCCCTGGAAGGGCCGATCCGCGCTGCGCTGTTGCAGATCGAACAGACCCTCACGGCAGGCGACAGCTTCGACCCTCGGCACAGCCGCCAGACCTTTCGCCTGGCCATGACCGACTTCGTCGAGCAGTGGTGCATGCCGGCCCTGCTGCGCCGGCTGCAGGACCGTGCGCCGAACCTGCGCCTGGACATCGTGCCGCTTGCGACCAGCCTGCCGGTCGATGCCCTGGATCGTGGCCAGCTCGACCTGGTGGTGGGCCGCTTCAACGACATCCCGGCACGCTTCGTGCGCCATCTCTGGCGCAGCGAAACCCTGCAGATCGCCCTGCGCAAGGACCATCCGCAGGTCAGCGGTGGGCTGGACCTGGATACCTTCCTGCGCCTGCGCCACCTGTGGGTGTATGGCGGCCAGACCCGCGGCATGGTCGATCAATGGCTGGGGGAACAAGGTCTGGTGCGGCAGATCGTCTACACCACGCCCAACTACCTGCAGGCGGCGCATCTGGTGGCGGAAACGGATCTGTGCGTGGTGCTGCCAACGCAACTGGCCCGGCGCTTTGCCACCCTGTTGCCGTTGCAACTGTTCGACTTGCCGTTCGCCCTGGAGGCGTTCGACACCGACGTGGTCTACCTGGCCCAACGCGGACAAGAGCGGGCGCTCAGTTGGCTGGTAGGGGAAATTTTGCAGCTGTAGGAGCGGGCTTGCCCCGCGATTGCGGAGTATCAGCCACATCGCAATCGCGGGGCAAGCCCGCTCCCACAAGTATCAGGCGCGGGCTTTTTTCGCCGCCCGCACATGCAATACCGCGCCCATCAGCGCCACGACAATCGCCGCCGCACCGGTGGAGATCACCAGCACCTGGTAGTCCGGCACGAAGGCCATGGTCACCAGGCAGCCAATGATGAACACGATCACCAGGTAGGTCAGCCAGGGGAACAGCCACATCTTCAGGCGGATCTCCTTGCCCTCGGCTTCCAGCTTGCGGCGCATTTTCAGCTGCGAGAAGGCGATCACCAGGTACACCAGCAGGGCAATCATGCCGGTGGTGTTCATCAGCACGTCCAGCACGTCTTTCGGACGCAGGGTCTCGCTGAAGTTGATCAGCGCGACGAACACCGCCACCGAGCAGGAGCCGATGATGGCGAACACCGGCACGCCCTTGCCGGCGCGGGTGATCTTGAAGAACGACGGTGCATCGCCACGGCTGGCCAGGGAGAACAGCATGCGCGAAGCGGTGTAGTGCGCCGAGATCAGGCAGCTGCTCACCGAGGTCAGGACCACGAAGTTCATTACGAACTCAGCGCCCGGGATGCCCAGCAGTTCCAGGGTACGGCGGTAGGAGCCGTAGCCCGACTGGCCCAGCAGTGGATCGTTCCACGGCACCAGGGCGACGATCAGGAAGATCGAACCGACATAGAACAGGCAGACCCGCCACACCACCGAGTTGGTGGCCTTGACGATCTGCTCGGACGGGTTCTTCGACTCGGCCGCGGCGATGGTGACGATTTCGGCACCGAGGAAGGCGAACATCACCCCGAGCATGGCCACCACCACCGACTCCATGCCGTTGGGCATGAAGCCCTGGGCCGTGAGGTTGCTGATGCCGTGCACCGCGCTGCCGGACCAGAGGTTGAACACCGCCAGGCTACAGACCACAAGGAAGCATATGATCGCCACCACCTTGATCAGCGCGAACCAGAATTCGAACTCACCGTAGTGCTTGACGTTGAAGAAGTTGACGCTGATCAGCACCAGGGTGGTGGCCAGGACGAAGGTGTTGACGCTGATCGAAGGGAACCAGCCATGCAGGATCTTGCCCGCCACATAGGCTTCCCAGGCCATGAGAATGACCCAGAACCACCAGTACAGCCAGCCGATGGTAAAACCGGCCCAGCGGCCGATGGCGCGCTCGGCGTAGGTGGAGAACGAACCGGTGTCCGGCGAAGAGGTCGCCATTTCACCGAGCATGCGCATGATCAGCACCACCAGGATGCCGCCAGCCAGGTAGGCCAGGATGGCGGCGGGGCCGGCGCTGTGGATCACACTGCCGGAGCCGACGAACAAGGCGCCGCCGATGACCCCGGCGATCGACATCATGGTCAGGTGGCGAGACTTGAGCGAAGCGCTGAGCTTGCTCTCGTGCTCCACCTTGGCTGTGGAAGTGGATGTGGATGTTGCGTCCATCTGTAACTTACCTCGTATTCTTTTTATAACTGGCGATAACAGACCCCTAATGTAAAAATGTCTGACAAAGAGAGCCATGCACAGCAGACAGTAAAATCCACTGCACTGTACAGGCCGCCCGACCAGTACACCCCGTTCTCCTGCAGGCGCCCGGCGGTACGCACCCCCTGAAGGCACAGCTTCCCGATGCTTGAATTACGACCCGATGCAGCGCCGCCACTGGTCAACCAGATCATCAACGGCCTGCGTGAACTGATCGAGAACCAGACTCTCAAGCCCGGCGCCAAGGTCCCCTCGATCCGCGCCTTTGCGGCCACCTACTCGGTCAGTACCTTCACCGTGGTCGAGGCCTACGACCGCCTGGTCGCCCAGGGTTTGCTGGTCAGCCGGGGCAACGCGGGGTTCTACGTCAATCGTGCGGTGGTCGAAACCCGGGCCAGCGATCCTGTGCCAGACAAACCGGCATTCGACTCCGAGTGGTACCTGCAGAAGATCTTCGAAAGCCGCCAGCTGCCGTTCAAGCCGGGCTGTGGCTGGTTGCCCAATGACTGGATGTACGAGGATGGCCTACGCCGGGGCATGCGTCAGGTCGCCAGCAGCGTGCTGGAGCTCAGCGGCTACGGCGACCCCATGGGCCTGCTGGAACTGCGCACCCTCACCGCGCAGAACCTGCAACAGGACCTGCGCATCGTCGCCAACCCGGCCCAGTTGATGCTCACCCATGGCGCCAGCCAGGCCCTGGACCTGGCGGTGCGTACCCTGGTGCGCCCGGGGGACGTGGTGCTGGTGGACGATCCCGGCTACCCCAACTTGATGAGCATCCTGCGTTTCCACGGCGCGACCCTGGTGGGCGTGCCGCGCACCCCGCACGGCTATGACCTGGACCAGCTCGAACGGCTGCTCGAACACCACCGCCCGACGGTGTTCTTCACCCAGCCGCACCTGCACAGCCCGACCAGCTCGCGCGCGCCGCTGGCGCAACTGCATCGCCTGCTGCAACTGGCGGCCCGGCATGGTTTTCGCCTGGTGGAGAACAACCTGTACGCCGACATGATCGGCGAGCCGCTGCCCTGCCTGACCAGCCTCGACCACCTGCAGCAGGTGGTGTATGTGGGTAGCTATTCCAAGAGCATCTCGCCCAACGTGCGGGTCGGTTTCATGCTGGCCAACCCCGAGCTGATGCAGCAGCTGCTGCAGTTGAAGATGCGTTCGGGGCTGACCACCTCCCAGGTGATGGAGCGGGTGGTGTATGCGGCGATCACCGACGGCCGCTGGCGCAAGCACCTCAAGCGCCTGCGCCAGCGCCTGGCCGAGGCGCAGCAGGAGGTTAGCCAGCACCTTGACCGACTGGGCTTCGAGCGTTTTGTCGAGGGTGATGAAGGCATGTACCTGTGGACCCGCCACCCGGCCATCGCCGACAGTGCGGCGCTGGTGGACGATGCCCTGGAGCAGGGCATCATGCTCGGCCCCGGGCAGCTGTTCATGGTCGATTCGCGGCCCACGGGCTGGATGCGCTTCAACGTGGCGTTCAGCACCGCGCCGGAGCTGTGGGAGAAGCTTGAGCGGTTGCTGGTCAAGCATGCACGCCGCTGACAAGTGGGCCATTGGAGACCTGACATTTCTATCAGTATCCACACTCCGCGATCCGAAATAGATTGGTTCCAGCCCGGTAACGGGTACCTGGCGGGGTGCATCTTCCCCGGACCGAGTTGAACGGAACCCTCAATCAGAAGGATCAAGACATCATGAGCACTTCAACCCAAAATGCCCCGACCGTCACCTTCGATCCGGCACGACCTGAAGTCGGCGCTACAGTTACGGTGCGAAGCCCACATATTAGAGGACTCACGGGTTTACAGTTCCATATGAACGAGACTGTTAAACAGGTCACCGTAGTACCAGACGCCCAGGGGGGCTTCGTATTCACTATGCCGGATATCGTCGGTGGCGTTCTTGTCGTAAGCTGGTTCGACGGAGGCGCAAGCAGCCCGCTGTCAAATTTGATTGTCGATGCCAAAAAGCACCAGCACTGACTCGCCACGCGCAAATTACGTTGCGATGAGCCCCCACAGGTCTTCGGCCTGTACCGATCCCTGTGGGAGCAACTGTCTTTTGTAGGAGCGGGCTTGCCCCGCGATTGCAATCGGTCAGTTACATCGCATCGCGGGGCAAGCCCGCTCCTACAGGCCATAGCCTTTTTCCTGTGGGAGCCTGCGATAGTCGCCCGCCCCAAGACGCCCTAACGCAACGCCTGCAACCCCTGAAAACTCGGCATCGCGCAGGCCGGACAGCTCCTGGATTTCTGCGGCACGGCCGTCAGCGCGGTGTACAGCACGATCACCAGGCACAACAGCGGTACAGCATAGGCGCGAAGGCTTTTTATTTTCATTGTCAGCACTCCTCTCCCCTGCACAGCGAAGAATCAACGCTCGTCGACGGTCACGATCTCCCGACGCTCGGCCATGCTCGCCGGTACCAGGTCCTCATCGGTGAAGAACTGCTGGTACCACTCGCGCAGCTGGTACACCGGCCCGTCGTTCTCGGCCAGCACCGGCTTGTCGATGCGGATCTTGTGCTTCCAGATGTCCACGTCCTGGTAGAACGAGGCACGGTTGCCCATGACATAGGCCTGGGCCACTTCACGGTTCTGCTCCTCGCTCCAGCCCGGCACGCGCTTGACCATGCAGCCGAAACGCAGCTGGAAGCTGTCGGGCGTCACCGGCACATGGCTGTTGAGCAGGATGGCATGCACCCGCACCTCGCCGAACATCGAGCTCAGGTGGGTGAAGTGGGTCGCCGGGCCGTAGTAGGCCGATGGCGCGATCAGGTCGCCGCCCAGGCGCTCGGAGTCGCCATGGAAGATCTGCCGGCCGATATGGCCTTCGAAGACGTTGGCAAAATACTTGGTCGGCGTGCCATGCACCGGGCCGAAGTGCTGGGCATCGACCAGGTTGTCGACCAGCTCCCGCGGGTTGGTGTCGATCAGCATGGTGTCGATGTTCCACTCATGGATCCACTCGTCGCTGTCCATCTCCTCCAGGTGCGGAATGATCACGCCCTCTTTCGGCGGCCGGCCCTCGGGGTTGTTCCAGACGAACAGCAGCTTGTTCTCTTCGCAAGTCAGCCAGCTGCGGGTCTTGGCCTTGGGCGGGATGCGCTTGCAGTACGGAATCTCCACGCACTTGCCGCTGGTGTCGTACTTCCAGTGGTGGAAGGGGCAGACCACGGTATCGTTCTCGATGGTGCCCTGGGACAGGTCGGCACCCATGTGCGGGCAAAAGGCGTCGAGAATGCTGATCTTGCCCTGGCTGTCGGCGAAGGCCACCAGGCGGGTGCCGAAGATGTTCAGGGTGTGCAGCTTGCCATCACGGTAGTCGGCGGCATCACCCAGGCAGTGCCAGCCACGGGCATAGCGGTGGGTGCGCTGGGTGTTTTCGATGCTCAGTTCTGCGAGTTTCGTCATGTTCTTGTTCTTCCTCTGGTGCAAACCCGGGTCGGGCGATGCCAGGGCTGAGCGCCAGCACCTTCCCCTACCCGACATCATTGAGCAGCCGTCGCCGGCCGCTCATCCTTCAAATGGACTAGATCGCCGTTACTGCCCTGCCCGGCGCGCCGCCTCCGGGCCGAAGTCGCGCGGGCTGAAGCCACCCTTGTTGAGCACATAGCCGTTGCGCTGTTCGTTGATCAGGTTGAAGGCCAGGTAGCTGCCGGCGTTGAGGTCGTGGTACAGGCCGACTCCGGCCTGGGGCACCTGGCTTTCGTAGGCATAGAAATAGTTGACCATCGAGGTGCGCCACAGCTCGCCACGGTTGTCGTAGTTGTCGGCCAGCATCGGGAACCAGGTGTCTTCGTCGATGTACAACTTGCGCTTGCCGTACAGGTGGCGGTAGCCGGGCTTGAGGGTGCCTTCCAGCTCCCACACGCGGTGGCGCTCATAACGCATGGCCTGGGGATTGATGTGGCCCGGGGTGAGCAGCTCGGCGTATTTGAGTTCCGGGGCATGCAGGCGGTAGGTGTTGTAGGGGATGAACATCTCGCGCTTGCCGACGATCTTCCAGTCGTAGCGCTGGCCGGAGCCGTTGAACAGGCGCACCTCATCGACGGTGATCGAGCCGCCGGAGCCCGGGAAGGCCATGTCGAAGCCATAGCCCGGCGACTGCCGCACCCGCCGCGTGCCCGGGTCGTAGCGCCAGCTCTGGCGCGGCTCGGTCTTGTCGTTCCAGAACTCGGTGCCGGTGTTGATCTCGCCCTTGTCGCGCTGGGGCAGCAGGGTTTCGTTGAGGTAGAACGAGGAGTTGCCCACGGTCTCGCCAATCTTGCCCGGCTGCAGCGCCGGCGCCAGGTTGCGCGAATGTACCCGGCCCCAGTTGATGTTGCCGTCCTTGAGCACGTAGGCGTTGTCGGAAACGTACTCCTCGGTCCAGGCCCGCAGGGTGAAGGTCGAGGCGTTCTTCAGCAGTTCCAGGCCGCTGCGCGGTACCGGGAACGGCGTGCCGCCGGTCTTGCCCACCACACCTTCGCCGTCGTCCACCAGGCGCGCCAGGCTGGCGTTCTCGCGGGTTGCCTCACACACCGAATCGGCAAAGCGAAAATCCCGGTGGGTCGGGTAGATCGGCATGTTGAAGGTTTGCGGGTAGAGCTTGAACAGGGCTTTCTGCCCGTCGGACAGGTAGTCGGCGTACTGCGCCAGGTTAGCGGCAGTGATCACGAACAGCGGCTTCTCGTCCGGGTAGGGATCGACCGGATGATGGCCGGTGCCCTTGAACTGCACCTGTGGAGGCACCCCCAGCCACTTCCCGGCATAGGGCGGGATGCTGCCGTCGGCATTGCCGCGCTTGTCGGCGCCGACGCAGGTCAGCTCGCTACCCAGGCGCGCCACATCCTCCGGCGCGGCCTGCAGCGGGCCTGCGGTGGCGCAGCCCAGGGCCAGGGCCAGCAACCAGCGGCGAGAGTCGGCGTGGGCCTTGGGCACACAGAAATTACGCTCGGTCATTGTTGTTCTCCATGGTTTCCGATAGCGGTGGCCCAGTATCGGCAGCGCGACAAAGGCCAGGCATCGTCTGCTCGGACTAACGCATTTTTACCCCGCCGCCTTCACCGCCGGCGGCAAGGCACCGGGCGGCCCCAGGGCCACCACGCTGTTGAGCAGGATGCGCACAAGCTCCGTCTGGCGCCGTACACCGGTCTTGGAGAAGATCGAGCGCAGGTGCGCGCGGGCGGTGTTGCGGCGGATATTGAGCAGCTCGGAGGCTTCCTCCAGCGACAGGCCGTTGGCCAGTTCCAGGGCCAGGCCGGTTTCCGCCGGCGTCAGGTTGTACAGCTGCGAGGTCGCCAGGTTGCTGACCAGCGACTTGCCCACCGCATCGCGTACATAGACCACCACGGTGGGCTGGCCCTTGCCCTCGACCCGCTCCTGGCACGGGATCAGCTCCACCACCACGCCGAGGTTGACCTGCCCGGACGGCCGCGAGATCGACAGGGCGGCGGCGCTGCACTGGCCGTTGTCGCCCTGGCGCGCCCGCTGGAAGGCCTCGCGCACCAGGCGCGACAGCTCGCGGTTGTCGCTCGGGTAGGTCGCCTCCAGGCGCCCGCCCACCAATTTGAGGCCATCGTTGCTGTCGAGAATGTCCCGGGCCACCGGGTTCAGTTGCAGCACACTGGCGTTCTCATCGAGGACGATGGTCGCCACCGACAGCCGACTGATGGCCTCGAAGTACAGGCTGCCCAGGGACTGGCTGCGGTCAAGCAGCGCATGCAGGTGCAAGGCCCGGCGCAGGTGCGGCAACAGCATCGCGCACAGCGCCCGGTCGGCCTCGCAGAAGGTCGGCTGGTCACGCCGGCGGTTGATGCGAAAGCGCAAGCGGCCGCCATCGGGCATGCCGATATCGGCGCCGAGCATCTGGTGGCAGCCGTAGGGCTGGCAATACAGCAGGTAGAAGGAGGAACCGAGCCATTCCTCCTCGCTCATCAGGTCGTCGATGGTGAACACCTGGTCCAGCGGCAGATGGTTGAACGGGGTCGACTTGCTGTAATAGGCATAGTGCTGGATCTCGCCGGCCCCCGGCACCTCGCCCACCGCCAGCATCGGCGACAGGTACGGCTCGTCCACCGCGCGCAGGATCAGGGTGACGATATGCGCCTGGAACAGACCCTGCAGCTGGCGCAGGCAGTCGGCCATGCGCCGGGTATCCAGGGCGCCGTCGTAGAGATCGCCGATCAGCTGTTCATACCCCTCCATGTCGAGCCCCATCTGCGCCAGGACCTGCGAGTTCGGCATACGGCTTTGCATAGACACACCCCCAAGGTGGTTCAATCGGTAGGAGCGGGCTTGCCCCGCGATTACGCTCTGCTCTTCAAACCGCATCGCGAGGCAAGCTCGCTCCCACCGGCAAGCCCGCTCCCACAAGCGGCCGACCCTGGTTGAACCAGGCGGCCAGGGCCGGCAGCAGGAAGATCGCCCCCAGCACGTTGACCAGGAACATGAACGCCAGCAGGATGCCCATGTCCGCCTGCAGCTTGAGCGGCGCAAAGGCCCAGGTGCCGACCCCGACCGCCATGGTCAGGGCGGTGAACACCGCCGCCGTACCCCGTTGGCACATGGCCAGGTAGAACGCCTGGCGCAGCCCGGCACCGGCGGCCATCTCGTGCTGGATGCGCTCGTACAGGTAGATGCCGTAGTCGACCCCCACCCCGACCCCCAGGGCCATCACCGGCAAGGTGGCGACCTTAAGGCCAATACCCAGCATGGCCATCAGCGCATTGCACAGGATCGCCACCACCCCCAGCGGCACCAGGATGCACAGCACCGCCCGCAGCGAGCGGAAGGTCAGCAGGCAGAACAGCGCCACCGAACAGAACAGCGCGGCGAGCATGATCACTTCAGCGTGCTTGACCGCCTCGTTGGACGCGGCCATGACCCCGACATTGCCGCCGGCCAGCCTGAACTCGACCTCCGGCGCCTGGATACCGGCGATGATGCGCTTGGCTTCCTTGACCACATGGAACACCGTGGCGCCTTCGTGATCGTTGAGGAACACCAGGATCTGCATGCGCTTGCAGCCTTCGGTGACCAGCCCCGAATCCGCCGAGTAGGCCAACGAGCCCTGCTGCAGGCCCCGGGACGAACCGGGAATGGCCGACCAGCGCGGGTTGCCTTCGTTGTTGCCGGCGATCATTTCCTTGCCCATGCCGGCCACGCTCTGCACCGACTGAACCCCGGCCACCGCACGCATCTGGAAGTCGAAGGCCTCGACTGCGCGCATCACCTGGGGGTTGAGGCAGGCCTCGTCGCCGGCATGGGTCTGCAGGAACACCGCCAGCACATCCAGGCCGATGGAATAGCTGCCGATGATGCGCTGGTTGTCCTGGTTGTAGCGCGAGTCGGCGCGCAATTCCGGCGCGCCGACGCCGATATCGCCGACCTCCAGCTGCCGCGCCTTGACCACCCCCAGCGCCAGCAGCACCAGGCTCAGCGCGAACACCGCCAGCGCAGGCTTGGGCTCGGCCAGCGCCGAAAGGCGCCACCACAGGGCATGGCGGGTGCTACGCGGCTGCGACTTGGCAGCCCGGGCCGGCATCGACAGCCCCGCCAGGATCAGTGGCAACAGCATCTTGTTGGTGACGATCATCAGCATCACACCGATGCAGGCAGTCACCCCCAGTTCATGGACGATGGGAATGTCGATCAGCATGATCACGGCAAAGCCCAGGGCGTTCATCAGCAGTGCAAGAGCGCCGGGGATGAAGATCGCGCAGAACGCCGAGCGCGCAGCACTGGCGGCATCGCTGCCGGCCAGCACGTCCTGGCGCCAGGCGTTGCTCATCTGCACGGCATGGGACACGCCGATGGAAAAGATCAAAAACGGCACCAGCACCGACATCGGGTCGATGCCCAGGCCCAGCAACGGCAGCAACCCGAGCAGCCAGACCACCGGCAGCAAGGCCACCAGCAGCGCCACCAGGGTCAACGCCTGCGAGCGGGTATAAAGCCATAGCAACAGCGCCGTGATGACGAAGGCCACGGCGAAGAACAGCAGCACCGTGTTCAGCCCCTCGACCACATCGCCCACCAGCTTGGCGAAGCCGACCACGTTGATTTCGATGTCATCGCTGTTGTAGCGGGCGCGGATCTCCTCCAGGCGCTGGGCGATCTCGACATAGGACACCGGCTGGCCGGTCTTGGGGTCGGTGTCCTGCAGGTCGGCGCGCACCAGGGCCGAACGCTGGTCGTTGGCCAGCAGGCGGCCGACCTGTCCTGCGCGGGCGGCGTTGCTGCGCACCTTGGCCAGGTCCTCGGCGCTGCCGGCGTACTGCGGCGGCACCACCAGGTCACCGACATAACCCTCTTCGGTGATCTCCACGTAGCGCACATTGGGGGTGAACAGCGAAGTCACGCTGGGGCGGCTGACCCCGGAGATGAAGAACACATCGTCGGTGACCTTCTGCAACACGTCGAGGAACTGCGGGTTATAGATGTCGCCCTCGCCCTTCCAGCGCACATTGACCAGCAGGCGGTTGGCGCCGGTGAACACCCGGCTGAAGTCGAGGAAATTGAGCATGTAGTCATGGCGCACCGGGATCTGCTTGTTGAAGCCCGGATCCAGGCGCACCTGGGTGGCGCTGTAGCCCAGGCCCAGGCTGAGCAGCAGGAACAGCATCAACCAGAAGCGTCGATGGGTGAACAGCAGGTCGGCGCAGCCCTGTACGCCGCGTTGCAGCCAAGCGGAAGAGGAAGTCATGGCAAGCTCACTGTGCATGGGCGGCCAGGCCGCTGTCCGGTCCTTGGGAAACGCCGCGCTCGCCGGCCACCAGCAGGTGCCGGGCATTGAGCGCCACCGCCGAGGTCAGGGTGCCCAGGCCGCTGCGCCTGGCGCTGTCTTGCAACTGGCCGCGGGCGTCGAGGCGAATCAACTGGCTGCCGGCCCCCACCAGCACCAGCCCGGCGTCACCCGGCAGGCGGGCATGGCCGTAGATCGGCTGTCTGCTGTGCAACTCGACACGCTGCCAACTGTCGCCAAAATCCTCGCTGCGAAACACCTGCCCGCGCATGCCGTAGGCCACCCAGTGCGACGCCGACAGGCTGACCACGCCGAACAGCGAGCCGTTGTAGAACGCCGGCAACTGCTGCCAGTGCTGGCCGCCATCGTCCGAGCGCAGCACCAGACCCTGCTCGCCCACCAGCATGCGCCGGCCCTGGCGGTCGCCGTCCATGCCGTTGAAGTGCGCACCGTCGCCGGGCAGCTCGCGCGCTTGCCAGTGACGGCCGGCATCATTGGATTCCAGGTACTTGCCATAGCTGCCGTAGGCCACCACCTGCTGGCCGTCGCCACTCCAGACACCGAGCAAAGGCTCGCCCAGCTCGGCGTCGTAGCGGCTTTCCTGCCAGCTGCGGCCACTGT
Source organism: Pseudomonas sp. BJa5 (assembly GCF_030272875.2). Lineage (NCBI taxonomy): Bacteria > Pseudomonadati > Pseudomonadota > Gammaproteobacteria > Pseudomonadales > Pseudomonadaceae > Pseudomonas > Pseudomonas sp. BJa5. The sequence continues at coordinate 72,062 of NZ_JALRNG020000020.1, read as the reverse complement.
CGTCCGAGCGCAGGATCCAGCCATCGTGGCCGACGGCAACCAGGGTCTGCGGGGTCAGGGCGATCAGCCCGGTCAGGGTCGCTTCGCGCTCGGCGGAGACCCTGGCGGCCTGCCAGGAGCGGCCGCTGTCGAGGCTGGTCAGCAGGGTGCCGCGCTCGCCGGCCGCCAGCAACTGCGGGCCGTTGGCGAGCAAGGCATTGACCTGCACGCGGTCGACCTGCAACTGCGTGGCGGCCAGGGGCGCCGGGTTACGCGGGGCGAAGGCGAAGGCCACGGCCGCCAGGATCACGCCGCTGACGGCGTAACCGATCAGCTGGCGCATGGCGACCTCCGGGATGAACGTCGTGGAAAATGGCACATGGGGCGGTGATCCTGTTGTTATTGTCAGCCGGATCATCAAGCCGCCCCCGGCGCCGCTACATCGTCCAAACGGCCTAGTCAGGCCAGCTCGAACAACCCTGCCGCGCCCATGCCGCCGCCAATGCACATGGCCACCACCACATAGCGGGCACCGCGCCGGCGCCCTTCGAGCAAGGCGTGGCCGACCATGCGCGCCCCGGACATGCCGAACGGATGGCCGATGGCGATGGCGCCGCCATTGACGTTCAGGCGCTCGGGCGGGATGCCCAGGGCGTCGCGGCAATGCAGCACCTGGCTGGCGAAGGCTTCGTTGATTTCCCACAGATCAATGTCGGCCACCGTCAGACCGAAGCGCTTGAGCAGCTTGGGCACCGCCAGCACCGGGCCGATGCCCATTTCCTCCGGGGCGCAGCCGGCCACGGCGATGCCGCGGTAGATACCCAGCGGGGTCAGGCCGCGGCGGCGTGCCTCGGCGCGGCTCATCAGCAGGCAGGCGGCGGCGCCGTCGGAGAACTGCGAGGCGTTGCCGGCGGTGACGAATGCGCCCTGCTCGATCCACTGGCCGTCCTTCCACACCGGCTTGAGCGCGGCCAGGTCCTCCAGGCGAGTGCCCGGGCGATTGCATTCGTCGCGGTCGACCCACACCGACTCATGCCCGGTCGGCTTGCCCTCCTTGTCCAGGCACAGCTTGTTGACGGTAAGGCCGACGATTTCCTCGTCGAACAGCCCGGCACGCTGGGCCGCGGCCGTGCGCTGCTGGCTGTGCAGGCTGTACTCGTCCTGGGCGGCGCGGCTGATGTTGTAGCGGCGCGAGACGATCTCGGCGGTTTCGATCATCGGGATATAGGCGCTGGGCATCACCTCCAGCACCGCCTCGGAGCGGGCCCGGTAGCTGTTCTTGTGCTTGGTCTGGGTCAGCGACAGCGACTCCACGCCGCCGCCGATGGCGACGCTCATCTCACCGGCGAGGATGCCCTTGGCGGCCACCCCGATACTCATCAGCCCCGAGGCGCACATGCGGTCCAGGGCCATGCCCGGCACGCTGTCGGGCAGGCCGGCGGTGTAGGCGCACAGGCGGCCGATGTTGTAGCCCTGGGTGCCCTGCTGCACCGCGGCGCCCATGATCACATCCTCGACGGCGTCGGCCTCGATGCCGGCGCGCTCGAGCACGGCGCGCACCACGTGACCGCCCAGCACGGGCGCCTCGGTGTCGTTGAACGATCCGCGAAAGGACTTGGCCAGGGCGGTCCGGGCGGTGGCGACGATCACTACTTCATTCTGGTCCATGCACAGGCTCACTCGGTTACGGGGTTGAAGGTGTAGCGGCTGATGGTGTCGACCACACAGCCCGGGCGCTCCTGGCCCTCGATCTCGACGCTGATGCGCACCACCAGCTGCACGGCGCTGCCGAGGGCTTCGGCGCGCAGCACTTGGCCGCGTCCGCGCACTCGCGAGCCGACCCGCACCGGCGCCGGAAAGCGCACCCGGTCGCAGCCGTAGTTGACGCCCATGGCCAGGTTGTCGACGCTCATCAACTGCGGCATGAACAGGTTGGCCAGGGCCTGGGTCAGGTAGCCGTGGGCGATGCAGGCGCCGAACGGGCCGCTGGCGGCGCGCGCAGGGTCGACATGAATCCACTGGTGGTCACCGGTGGCCTCGGCGAACAGATCGATGCGCGACTGCTCGATGGTCAGCCAGTCGGTATGGCCCAGGTCCATGCCCTGGGCGTCGAGCAGTGCCTGGGCACTGGCAAATACATGAGTCATGGGGCGCTCCTCAGGCCTGTTGCGAACTGACCGACAGCACTTCGCCGACCATATAGGAGGCGTAGTCGCTGGCCAGGAACATCATCACGTTGGCCACTTCCCAGACTTCGGCGGCGCGGCCGAAGGCTTCGCGGTTGGCCAGGCTTGCCAGCAGCTCTTCGCTGGAGGCCTTCTTGAGAAAATCGTGCAGGGCGATGGACGGCGCCACAGCGTTGATGCGCACACCGAACTCGGCGGCTTCCAGGCCGCTGCAACGGGTCAGGGCCATGACCCCGGCCTTGGCAGCGGCGTAATGGGCCTGCTCCTTCTGCGCCCGCCAGCCGAGCACCGAAGCGTTGTTGACGATCACCCCGGCGCCGCGTTGCTGCATGGCCGGGAGCATGGCGCGGGTCATGCGGAAGGTGCCGGTGAGGGTCACGTCGATCACCTTCAGCCATTCCTGGTCGGTCATCTCCACCAGGGTTTTCTGCCCGCCCAGGCCTGCGTTGTTGATCAGCACATCGACGCCGCCCAGGGCGCTTTCGGCGCTGGCGACCAGGGCCTGCACCTGTTCTTCGCAGGTGACGTCGCAGAGCTGGCCGTAGACTGCCTGCAGGCCGGTTTCGGCTTTCAGGCGCTCGACCGCTTCTTCCAGCCGGCGTGGGTGCACATCGGAAATCATCAGGGCCCGGCAGCCTTCCTCGGCGCTGCGCCGGGCGGCCGCGTAACCGATCCCGGCGCCGGCGGCGGCGGTGATCAGCACGGATTTGCCGGCCAGCAACTGGTGGCCGGGCACGTAGGGGGGAGCTTGTTTCACAGCGATAATCTCCAGGGAATCAATACGCTGTCAGGTATAAAGACTCGCCTGGATGGGGACATCGTCAAAACGGGGTATGAAGCGATCGCAGGCTTCGCCAGCTCCCACAGCTTTCATGGTTTGGTTGGAGTATCTGTGGGAGCTGCCGACAGGCTGCGATCGGGCGCGAAGCGGCCGCAAAGCCTGACACCACCGAACACCCGACCAACCGCGGCGCCCCGATTGCGACTGCTGCGCAGTCGATCGCAGGCTTCGCCAGCTCCCACAGTCGTCATGGGTTTGCATGAGTCTCTGTGGGAGCTGCCGACAGGCTGCGATCGGCCACGTCCAACGAGGAAACCTCAGCTCCCCCACACCTTCTGCGCCTTCGGCGCCTCGGCCAGGATCTCGCCCACCGCCGCCCCCACCTCTTCCACCCGCCACAAGGCCCCCTTGTCACGGGTCGTGCCGGTACGCCAGCCATCCCCCAGGGAAATACGCCCGCCCTGGCTCTCGAACACCTGCCCGGTCACATGCCCGGACTGCTCGCTGCCCAGCCACACCACCAGCGGTGCGACGTTCTCCGGGGCCCAGGCATCGAAGCTGCCGTCCTCGGGCTTTTTCACCAGTTCCGGCATGGCGCTTTCGGTCATGGCCGTGCGCGCCGCCGGCGCCAGGGCGTTGGCGGTAATGCCGTAGCGGGCCAGCTCCGCCGCCTGCACCAGGGTCAGCGCGGCAATCCCGCCCTTGGCCGCGGAGTAGTTGGATTGGCCGATCGAGCCCTGCAAGCCGGCGCCGGAGCTGGTGTTGATGATTCGCCCAGCCACCGGCGTGCCGGCCTTGGCCAGGTCGCGCCAGCGCCGCGCCAGCAGGTTGGCCAGGCAGTAATGGCCCTTGAGGTGCACGCGCATCACCGCGTCCCAGTCGTCTTCGCTCAGGCTCAGGAACAAGCGGTCGCGCAGGATGCCGGCATTGTTGACCAGCACATGCACCTCGCCGAACGCCGCCAGGGCGGCATCGACAATGCGCCCGGCGCTGTCCAGGGTGGTGATGTCGTCGCTGTTGGCAATAGCCTGGCCGCCGCTCGCGTGGATCTGCCCGACCACATCGCGGGCTGCTTCGGCGCGGATATCGTTGACCACGACATTGGCCCCTTCGGCGGCGAACGCCAGGGCATAGGCGCGGCCCAGGCCGCCACCGGCGCCGGTGATGATGACGGTGCGTCCGTTACAGATAGGCATGGCAAACTCCTGTGAGGTCTAGAGACGTTCGATAATGGTGACGTTGGCCTGGCCGCCGCCTTCGCACATGGTCTGCAGGCCGTAGCGACCGCCGCTGCATTCCAGCTCGTTGAGCAGCGTGGTCATCAGCCGCGCGCCAGTGGCGCCGAGCGGGTGGCCCAGGGCGATGGCGCCGCCGTTGACGTTGGTCTGCGCCGGGTCGTAGTCCAGCTCCCGGGCCCAGGCCATGACCACCGAGGCGAAGGCTTCGTTGATCTCCACCCGGTCGATGTCGGCCATGCGCAGGCCGGCCTTTTGCAGGGCCTTGCGGGTCGCGGCGATAGGTGCGGTGAGGTGCCAGATCGGGTCGTCGCCCATCACCGTCAGGTGATGGATGCGCGCCCGCGGGGTCAGGTCGTAGCGCTTGAGCGCCGCTTCCGACACCACCAGCAGCGCCGCCGAGGCGTCGCAGGTCTGGCTCGACACCGCGGCAGTGATCGACGGGTACTGTGGGTCCACCGGCTCCAGCCCGGCCATTTTCTCCAGCGTGGTCAGGCGCGGTGTCTCGTCCACGCGCAGCTGCTGGTAGGGCACGATCTCGCGGTCGAAGCGTCCGCTGGCCATCGCTTCCAGGGCGCGCTGGTGGCTTTGCAGGGCGAAGGCTTCCATCTGCTCGCGGCTCAGTTGCCAGTGTTCGGCGATGCGCTGGGCGGCATAGAACTGGTTAACCGGCTGCTGGCCAAAGCGTGCGCGCCAGCCGACGCTGCCACTGAACGGGTCGACAAAGCCCAGGGGCTGGCCGGCAAGCATCGCCGAGCTGATCGGGATCCGCGTCATGGTCTGCACGCCGCCCACCGCCACCACATCCTGGGTGCCGCTCATCACCGCCTGGGCGGCAAAGTGCAGCGCCTGTTGCGACGAGCCGCACTGGCGATCCACGGTGGTACCCGGCACACACAGCGGCAGGCCGGCGGCCAGCCAGCTGGTGCGGGCGATGTCGCCGGCCTGGGCGCCGATGGTGTCGACGCAGCCGAAGATCACATCGTCGTAGTCTTCGGCAGGAATGGCGTTGCGTTGCACCAGCGCCTTGAGCACATGGGCGCCCAGGTCGATGGCGTGAACCTCGGACAGCGCGCCCTTGCGCTTGCCGGTGGGGCTGCGCAGGGCGTCGATGATATAGGCCTCTGGCATGGATCAGTCCTCGAAGGTATGGCCCGGGCCGAGCCGGGCGCCAGCGGCGAACAGGTAGTCGCCGACACGGGATTTATGAAAACCGCGGTCGCCCCAGGCCGCGTCCAGCGACCAGGCGCGCTTCATGAACATCTGCAGGTCGACCTCCCAGGTGTAACCCATGGCGCCATGCACCTGGATACCCTTGCGCGCCGCCAGCCAGCTGGCTTCGCAGCAGGCCAGGCGCGCCTGGGACACCCAGCGCCCGGCGCTGGCATCGCCCCGGGCCAGGCCATGGGCGGCGCGGTACAGCACAGGCTTGGCCTGTTCGATCTGCCGGGCGACGTCGGCCAGGTGGTGCTTGACCGCCTGGAAGCTGCCGATCGGCTTGCCGAACTGCTTGCGCTGGGCCACGTAGTCCACCGACAGATCGAGCATGCGCTGGGCCAGGCCCAGCAACTGCCCGGCCACCGACAGCGCGCCCCGATCGAGCAACTGCGCCTGCAGCGCCCGCCCCTGTTCGCCATCGATCAGCAGGGTCGCCGAAGTGGCCTGCCAGCTGACCCGGCCCAGGCGGCGCGAGGCGTCGATGCTGGGGTTGGCCTCGACGTCGACTTCGGCACGCGGCACCGCGTGCACGGCGTCGCCGTCGAGCAGAATCAGCACTTCGGCCAGCTGGGCGTCGCTGACCAGCGGGTTGACCGGGTGGCCGATGGCCAGGCGCACACTGCCGTCGGCAATGCGCGGCAACAGCCGGGCACGGGCCGGATGCTCGGCCGGCAGGCCGGCCAGCAGCCCGGCGGCGACATAGGCGGTATCGGCCAGCGAGTCGGGAATGGCGTAGTAGCCCAGCTCCTGGGTCATCAGCGCCCAGGCCACATCGTCCATGCCCAGGCCGCCTTCGGCCTCGGGCACCGACAAGGCGGTCAGGCCCTGGGCGGCGATCTTGTTGCGCAGGTCCGGGGAGCGCCCGGCGTCGGTGTCCCAGATTTCCCGGAGCATCTCCGGGGCCGCTTCGGTCATCAGAAACCGACTGATGGCTTCGCGAAAGCTCAGCTGGTCATCGCTAAAGGTGAAGTCCATGGCCCGCTCCTACTTCGGCAAACCGAGCATCCGCTCGGCAATGATGTTGCGCTGGATTTCGTTGGTGCCGGCGTAGATCGGCCCGGACTGGGCGAACAAAAAGCCCTCCAGCCAACCGGCGGCATCGCCCGCCGCAGGAGCCCCGGCCAGCAGCTCGCCACGGGCGCCGAGCAGGCGCATGGCGGTGTCGTGCATCTTCAGGTCCAGCTCCGACCAGATGATCTTGTTGATGCTCGATTCGGCGCCGATCTGCGCGCCGCGGCTCAGCCGCCCCACCGTGTGGTAGGCCGACAGGGCGTAGGCTTCGGCGCCCATCCAGCAATCCTGCACGGCATCGCGCAGGCCCGGGTCGCGGTCGGCACTGGCCTGGTGCGCCAGGTACAGCTCCACCAGCTTGCGTGCGGTGTACTGGAAGCGCGCCGGCGAGCGCAGCAACAGGCCGCGCTCGAATCCGGCGGTGGCCATCGCCACATGCCAGCCCTCGCCCTGGGCGCCGATGCGGTTGTCCACTGGCACCCGCACGTCGTCGAAGAACACTTCGGCAAAGGCGTCCTTGCCGTTGAGCGCCTTGATCGGGCGAATGCTCACCCCGGGCGCGTCCAACGGCACCATCAGAAACGACAGGCCGTGGTGGCGGCTGGAGCCCGGCTCACTGCGGAACAGGCCGAACAGCCAGTCGGCGAAGATCGCCCGGGTCGACCAGGTCTTCTGCCCGTTGAGTACATAGTGGTCGCCTTCGAGCACCGCCTTGCTGGTGATCGCCGCCATGTCGGAGCCGGCATTGGGCTCCGACCAGCCCTGGGCCCACATGTCCAGGCTGGCGGCCATGCGCGGCAAAAAGCGCTGCTTCTGCTGCTCGGTGCCGAATTCCATCAGGGTCGGGCCGAGCAACAGCTGGCCGTTCTGGTTGACCCGCATCGGCGCGCCGGCACCGTAGTATTCCTCTTCGAAGATCAGCCACTCGATCAGGCCGCAACCGCGCCCACCGAGTGCGGCCGGCCACATCACCATCGACAGGCGGCTGTCGAACAGCTTCGCCTCCCAGGCCCGGTGCTGCTCGAAGCCTTCGCGGGTGTCATAGCTGGCCAGCGGCTGGCGCGGCAGGTTGTCCTTGAGCCAGGCGCGCACTTCGGCGCGAAAGGCGATCTGTTCGGGGGTGTAGGTAAGTTCCATGGCGATCCCTCAGAACTTCGCGTCGCGTTTTTCGACGAAGGCCCGGCGCGTCTCGGCCGAGTCCGGGCTGCTGTAGGCCTGCAGGGTGAAGCCCTGCTCCCAGCGGTACTTGTCTTCCAGGTTGCCGTCTTCGATGCCGTTGAGCGCTTCCTTGGCGATGCGGATCATCTGCGGGCTCTTGCTGGCGATGCGCGCGGCGATCTCCAGGGCGGTCTCGCGTAGCTGTTCGCGGGGCACCACACGCTCGATGAAGCCGTACTGGCTGGCCTCGCGGGCACCGATGCTGTCGCCGGTGAAGAACAGGTAACGCACCTTCTGCACGCCGAACAGGCGCTGCAGGTGGGCACCGCCGCCCATGGCGCCACGGTCCACTTCCGGCAGGGCGAAGCTGGCGCACTCGGCGGCGACGACAATGTCGGCGGCGCCGGTGATGCCGATGCCGCCGCCCAGCACGTAGCCGTGCACCGCGGCGATCACCGGCACGGGGCTGCGGTGCACGGCCTTGAAGGTGGCGTAGTTGCCGGCGTTGACCGCGACGATGCGCTCGGGGTGGGCATCCAGCTCCTTGATGTCGACGCCGGCGCAAAAGCCCCGGCCCTCGGCACGAATGACGATGACCCGCACCTGCGGGTCGGCACCCAGGGCTTCGATCTGCTCGGCCAGGGCCTGCCATTGCTGGCTGTCCAGGGCATTGACCGGTGGCTTGGCGATCACCAGCTCGGCGATGCCTGCATTGAGTTGGGTAGTAAAGGCCGGATTCACAGGGCTTCTCCAGTGTTCGCCAGGCGAACTGAGGGGGTTGTGTCACAGCCCGGCTGGCGCCGGGCCGACAAGGCGTCCAGGCAGCGCTCAGCCTCGGCGGCGATGCCTTCGATTACGTCACGGCAACTGAGCAGTTCATCGATGGCGGCCGCCACCTGGCCGCTGGGCAGGATGCCCTCGTCCGGCAGGCCGTCGACCATCGAGCGTTGCAGCAGCACCGGCTGGTTGGCGGCCATCACTACCTGGGACAACGCCGCCGGGTCTTCGCGCAGGCCGCGCAGGAACACCCCGAGCATGTGCCCCAGGCTCATGCCGGTGTGCTGCTTCCACTGCCAGGCGCTGCCCAGGGCGATGCGCAGGCGGCCGAACGGCCCGGCCTGCTCCAGGCGGTTGATGAAGGGGTTCTCGATCATCCGGTGGCGCATGCCGTCCACCGCCGTGGTCACCCGCACCTGCTGCGGGTCGCTGACCTTCAGGTAGTGCGCCAGGGTCGCCGCCGGGGTCGGTGATTCGCGGGTCATCAAAAAGCGCGTGCCCATGGCGATGCCGCTGGCGCCTGCGGCCAGCGCCGAGGCCAGGCCACGGCCGGTGGCAAAACCGCCGGCGGCGATCACCGGCACGCTGACCGCGTCCAGCACCTGGGGCAAGAGGATCGAGCTGGGCACGCCACCGGTATGGCCACCGCCCTCGCCGCCCTGGATGGTGATCAGGTCGGCGCCCAGGGCCTGGGCCTTGAGCGCATGCTTGACCGCGCCCACCGTGGGGATGCACAGCACCTTGGCGGCCTTGAAGCGGGCGATGGTCTGCGCATCCGGGCCGCGTCCGTAGCTCACCGCGCGCAGCCGGTAACGAATGGCCAAGTCAACGCACTGCGCGGCGTTGTCCTGGAACATATGGAAATTCAGGCCGAAGTTGCTGGCGCCGGTGGCGTCGATGACCTTGCGGATCTCGCCTTCCAGGTCCTTGCCGGCGATGGTCGCCCCGGCCAGGAAACCGAAGCCGCCGGCCTGGGTGGTGGCGATCACCAGGTTGGCGTCGGCAACCCAGCCCATGGCCGTCTGCACGATCGGGTAGCGGCAGCCCAGGGCCTCGGTCAGCGGGGTATTGAGCCAGGCGCTCATGTCGACTGCTCCTGGCGGTTGGCCTTGGCCATGCCCTTGGCATCGAAACCGCCGAGCTTGTCGCCCGACAGCAGCTCATTGTGGGCATGGGCGAAGTGGTGCCAGGCGAACGCCGCGTCCATGGCCGCGCGCTTGCCCTGCAGGTCCTCGACATGGTTGATCGCCTGCTTGGTCAGGGCCAGGCCCATGCGCGGCTGACGGGCGATGTTGGCCGCCAGCGCGTAGGTTGTCTGCTCAAGCTCGGCGGCCGGCAGCACACGGTTGACCATGCCCAGCTCATAGGCGCGGGCCGCGCTCATGCGCTCGCCGGCAAACAGGAACTCCTTGGCGATGCGCGGGTTGAGCTCGTAGGGGTGGGCGAAGTACTCCACCCCGGGAATGCCCATGCGCACCACCGGGTCCTGGAAGAAGGCATCGTCGCTGGCGACGATCAGGTCACAGACCCAGGCCAGCATCAGCCCGCCGGCGATGCAGGCGCCGTGGACCATGGCGATGGTCGGCTTGGGCAGCTCGCGCCAGCGCCGGCACATGCCCAGGTACACCTCCTGCTCGCGGGCATACAGCTGTTCGCCGCCAGGCTTGTTGGTGTGGTCCCACCACAGGTGCGCGCGCTCGAACGGCTTGTCGATATCGCGCCCCGGGGTGCCGATGTCGTGCCCGGCGGAAAAGTGCTTGCCGGCCCCGCGCAGGACGATGACCTTGACCTGGTCGTCGTCCACCGCCCGGCGCAGCGCGGCATCCAGGGCATAGGTCATCTGCGAGTTCTGCGCGTTGTTATAGGTCGGCCGGTTCAGCGTCAGCGTGGCGATGTGCTCGGCCACGCTGTAGAGCACCGGCGCCTCGGTCTCGTAGACCGCACGGTCCTCGCGGACCACGAACGAACTGTCGCTGCTGTGCATGTTGGCGCTCCTTGGGTCAGACGCTGCGGATGCCGGGCGGGTTGCCCTTGATCGCGGCGGCGCGGTAGTCGTGGGGGTCGAGGCGGCGGATCAGCGCCAGCTGCTCGGCGCTGGGGGGCGCGGTTTCCTGCAGCAGCGGCGACTTGAGTAGCGGGAAGCCGGTCTTGTCCTGGACCTCGTCGAAGCTCACCCCCGGGTGCAGGGTGCGCACCTGGGCGGCGCGCTGCGGGCCGTCGAAATCCAGGGTGCAGAGGTCGGTGACCACCCGGCGGATGTCCATCAGGTCGCGGCGCACGCCGTCAGGCCAGCGCTCGGCCTTGAAGCCGACGCCGGAGACCATGTCCACTTCGCCTTCAACGAACACCCGGGTGTTGTGGTTGGGCACGAAGAACGAGTTGAGGTGGTTGATGCTGTTGCCCGGCAGGCCGCGCACCCCGAGGATCGCGCTCTTGGGTTTCTGGTAATCACCGATGCACGACAGGTTGGTCTGACCCCAGCGGTCGATCTGGGTCGGGCCGATCATGGCGTGACGGCGCCCGCCCCACACGCATTCGAAGACCCGCTCGAAGGACATGTAGCCCGAGTAGCGCGGCTGGTAATCGCCCCTTGGCCCCAAGGGCACCGGCTCTTCGACCAGGAAGGCCTCGCTGTCGGTCATCAGCAGTTGCGGGCTATGGGTCAGTTTGGCCAGGCTCGCGCCCAGGCGCGGGATCACCCCCAGGCCCGAGGCAATCACTTCACCGTCGCCACGCCAGGCTTCGGAAGCGGCGACGATCATCAGTTCGGCGAGGGTGAACTCACGGGTTGCAGACATTTTTCATCCTCCTCAGAACACGGGCAGGGGCAAGGCGCCCATGCGTGCGGCGCCGCCATTGGCGTCTTGATAGGCCTGCTCGCCGCCGGCCAGGTAGGTGCTGACGTACTGCTCCCAGCCCTGCTCCTGCTGGCTGCTGGCGACATAGGCCTTCAGGTGTTGCAGGTCCCAGCCGTAGGCCGACGGGCAGGAGGTCGGGTGGGCGCCCAGCGGTGCATGCACCACACCGGTCACCAGGTAACGCTCGAAGGTGTTGCCGCGCGCCTGCTCGGCGTCCAGCTCCAGGCGCTCTTCCAGGCGCTCACAAGAGACGAAGCACTGCTGCGCGGCGCGGGCGAACAGGTGGTCGAAATACGGGTCGGGACCGGTGACCAGGCAGTTGCCCAGGCGGTCGGCGACGTTGACGTGAAGGAAAGCCACGTCCAGTTCCAGCGCCGGCATGGCCAGCAGCACCTCGCCGTCGGCGTAGGGCGAGGCCACGGTCTTGAGTGCCGGGTTCAGCGCCGTCACATCGGTGGCCAGGCCGCAGCGGGTGGGCAGGAACGGCAGGCGCATGCCGGCGGCGCGCAGGCCCCACTGGAACATGCCTTCGTCCAGTTCCAGCAGCTCCAGCTCGCCCGCTTCCCGGGCCTTGCGGTAGTAGGGTTCGAGCGGAATGGCGTCGAGGGTGACGAAACCGAAGATCAGCTTGCGCACCTTGCCGGCGGCGCAGAGCATGCCCACTTCCGGGCCGCCATAGGCGACCACGGTCAGGTCCTTGACCGATGAGCGGAGGATCTCGCGGACGATCGCCATGGGCTTGCGTCGCGGCCCCCAGCCACCGAAACCGATGGTCATGCCATCGCGCAGTTGTGCGACCGCATCGGCCGCCGTCAGTTGTTTGTTCATGTGCAGGTTCCTTTACGGTTGGCCGACCGAGAAGTCGTGCCCCCAGATGCTCACGCGGGTGAATTCGAAGGCCGAGTGCTCGGCCCAGTCGACCTGCAGGCCGCCGAAGCCGTACTCCAGGTCGAAGGCCGAAGGGGTTTTCATGTAGAAGCTGGTCATGCGGTCGTTCAGGTGCTGGCCCAGGGTCGCCGACAGGCGCACATCCGCAGCCTTGAGGCGGTCATGGGCGCGGCCGACTTCGGTCATCGAGTCGACCTCGACCATCACGTGCACGCAGCCCGACGGCACCGGGTACTCGGCCAGGGCCAGGCTGTGGTGGCGGGCATTGCGACAATGCAGGAAGTGGATGCGCACCGCTGACGCGGCAGGGTCGGGGCGGAAGTTGAAGATGTCCGACAGCTCGAAGCCCAGCACCTCCTTGGCGAACGCCAGGGTGGCGTCGAAGTTCGGCGCCGGCAGCACGGTGTGACCCAGGCCCATGTCGCCAGTGACGAAGCGCGGCACGCCCTGGGGCGAGACGAACGGCAGGCAGTCGGAACGGTGACCCCAGCTCAGTTCGTGGCAGTTGCCCGACGGGTCCGTGAGGCTGACCAGGGCCTGCACGCCGCGCTGCTCGATCTGTTCGCTGCTGCCGCGCTGCCATTCGATGCCCAAGGCATCCAGGTGCGCCAGGGCCGCGTCGAAGGCCTGCTGCGAAGCCAGTTCCCAGCCCGAGGCCAGGTAGCGCGGCTCACTGCCTTCGACGATCAGCATGCGAAACGGACGCTCGTCCATCTTCACGTACAGCCCGCCCTGTGGCGCCGGCTGCACCGGCATGCCGAGCACGTCCTCGGCGTAGCGCTGCCACTGGCTGAGGTTCTCGCACTGGGCGACGAAATAGCTCAAACCGCGAATCTCGATCATGCCGCTGCTCCTGACTGGCAAATTCGGTACTGGCGGCCATTGTGCGAAGCGCGGGGCTGGCCCTCATCGTCCGTTGAGACTACGCAGGGGCCCTCTGCCGGGCCGTCGCCGGACTAGTCCGTTTCAATGATTCAGGGCAGACGGCGGCGCTCCTAGACTCGGGTCTTCATCCGCCGTAACCGGGTCCGACACCTATGGAGTTCGCATTCAACGAAGAACAACTGATGATCCAGGACAGCGCCGCGCGCTTCCTCGCCCAGGCCAGCGACAGCCACGCCGTGCGCACCGCCATGGCCCGCACCGACGGCCATGACCTGGCGCTGTGGCAACGGATCAGCGATGAGCTGTGCTGGCCGGCCCTGATGATTCCCGAGCGTTTCGGCGGGCTGGGGCTGGGCTTTGTCGAGCTGGCGATCCTGCTGGAACAGAGCGGTCGCCACCTGCTCTGCGCGCCGCTGTTCGCCACCACCTGCCAGGCCACCCCGGCCTTGCTGCTGGCCAGTAACCCGGCGGTGCAGGACCACTGGCTCGGCGCGATCGCCAGCGGCGCCACGGCGACCCTGGCCTTTGCCAGCCAGGCGGGGCTGGAGGCCGACAGCGTGCAAGCCCAGGCCGAGCCCTGCGACGCTGGCTATCGCTTGCGTGGCAGCTACCTGCAGGTGATCGATGGCGCCCAGGCCCAACTGCTGATCGTTGCCGCGCGGACGCCGGGTAGCCAGGGCGAGGCCGGCATCAGCCTGTTCGCCCTGCCCGCTGACAGTGCCGGGGTGGTCCGCACGGCCCTGCCGACCCTCGACCAGACCCGCCGCCTGGCCCGCATCGAGTTGCAGGATGTGCAGGTAACGCCTGCGCAGCTGCTCAGCGAGGCCGGCCAGGGCTGGCCGCTGCTGCGCGATGTGCTGCACATCGCCGCCATTGGCCTTGCCGCCGAGCAGGTCGGCGGCGCGCAGCAGGCCCTGGACCTGACCCTGGCCTACACCGCCGAACGCCGTCAGTTCGGGCGTGCCATCTCCAGCTTCCAGGCGATCAAGCACCGCTGCGCCGACCTCATGCTGCAACTGGAATGCGCCCGCTCGGCCGCCTGGTACGCGGCCTGCGTGGCCCAGGAGCGCCTCGACCCGGCAGGTGATGCAGCGGTTGCCGGCGAGCTCGCCGAAGCCGCCGCCACCGCGCAAATTCATGCCAGCGAAGCCTTCTTCAATGCCGCTGCCGAGTCGATCCAGTTGCATGGCGGGGTCGGCTTTACCTGGGAATACGACCCGCACCTGTATTTCAAACGCGCCCGCGCCAGCGAGCAGTTGCTCGGCAGCCCTGCCCTGCACCGCGAACGCCTGGCGGCGCAGCTCTTTGGAGAATCGCTATGAAGATTGGATTCAGCGCTGAAGATGAAGCCTTCCGCGCCGAGGTCGCCCACTGGCTGGCCGAGCACCTGAAGGGTGAGTTTGCCCCCCTGCGCTTTCGCGGCGGGCCGGGTGACGAGCACAGCTTCCCGGGGGAGCGCAAGGCCTGGGAGCGACAACTGGCTGCCGGTGGCTGGATCGGTGTGGGCTGGTCCGAGGCCGACGGCGGTCGCGGCCTGAGCCTGACCCGCCAGGTGATCTTCCATGAAGAATATGCCCGCGCCGGCGGCCCAGGGCGCATGGGCCATATCGGCGAAGGCCTGGTCGGCCCGACCCTGGCCGCCTTCGGCAGCCCGGCGCAGAAGCAGCGTTTCCTGCCGGGCATCCTTGCCGGCACGCAGTTCTGGTGCCAGGGCTATTCCGAGCCTGGCGCCGGCTCCGATCTTGCCAACGTGCAGACCCGCGCGCGCCTGGACGACAGCGGCGAGCACTGGCTGATCAGCGGGCAGAAAGTGTGGACCTCCCTGGCTCACGAGTCCGACTGGTGCTTCGTGCTGGCCCGTACCGAACCCGGTAGCCGTGGGCATCATGGGCTGTCCTTTTTGCTGGTGCCGATGGACCAGGCGCAGATCCGCGTACAGCCGATCCAGCAGATGACCGGCACCAGCGAGTTCAACGAAGTGTTCTTCGACCAGGCGCGCACGGCGGTGGACAACATGATCGGAGCGCCGGGCGAAGGCTGGAAGATCGCCATGGCCCTGCTGGGCTTCGAACGCGGCGCCTCGACGCTGGGGCAGCAGATGCAGTTTCACAATGAACTGGAAGAAGTCATTGCTGTGGCCCGGCGCAATGGTGCGGCCCGTGATCCGCTGCTGCGCCAGCGCATCGCCCAGGCCTGGGCGGGGCTGAAAGTACTGCGCTACAACTCCCTGCGCATGCTCTCCGGGCCCCAAGACGGCAGCCTGCGGCGCGAGGCGATGATCTACAAGCTGGCCTGGTCGACCTGGCATGCCGAACTGGGCAAGCTGGCGATGGATGTGCTGGGGGATGAGGCTGAGGTGCTGGAGGGTGGGTCGTATCAGCTGAGCCGGTTGCAGGCGCTGTTTTTGTTCAGCCGGGCCGATACCCTGTATGGCGGCAGCAACGAGATCCAGCGCAACATCATTGCCGAGCGGGCCTTGGGCATGCCGCGGGAGGCGCGGGCCTGAGCCTGGGGCTGCTCTGCAGCCCATCGCAGGCTTCGCCAGCTCCCACAATGTTCCCCGTCGCCTAGGGCTGCTGTGCAGCCCATCGCAGGCTTCGCCAGCTCCCACAGTGTTCCCTGCCACCTTGGGCTGCTGTGCAGCCCATCGCAGGCTTCGCCAGCTCCCACAGTGTTCCCTGCCGCCTTGGGCTGCTGTGCAGCCCATCGCAGGCTTCGCCAGCTCCCACAGTGTTCCCCGTCGCCTGGGGGCTGCTGTGCTGCCCATCGCAGGCTTCGCCAGCTCCCACAGTGTTCCCCGTCGCCTGTGGGCTGCTGTGCAGCCCATCGCAGGCTTCGCCAGCTCCTACAATGTTCCCCGTCGCCTGGGGGCTGCTGTGCAGCCCATCGCAGGCTTCGCCAGCTCCCACAGTGTTCCCCGTCGCCTGGGGGCTGCTGTGCAGCCCATCGCAGGCTTCGCCAGCTCCTACAATGTTCCCCGCCGCCTGGGGGCTGCTGTGCAGCCCATCGCAGGCTTCGCCAGCTCCCACAGCGACCGGGACATACCGGGGACCACTGTGGGAGCTGGCGAAGCCTGCGATCGGCCGCGAAGCGGCCGCTAAACCCGTCAGCTACCGAACGCGGAT
The DNA here is from genome assembly GCF_030272875.2 of Pseudomonas sp. BJa5. Lineage (NCBI taxonomy): Bacteria > Pseudomonadati > Pseudomonadota > Gammaproteobacteria > Pseudomonadales > Pseudomonadaceae > Pseudomonas > Pseudomonas sp. BJa5. Next base: position 55,961 of record NZ_JALRNG020000020.1, on the reverse strand, counting down.
CTTCGGCTCCCCCGCCCCCCGCCGCATGGTCACCAGGAACTGCTCCAGTGGCGCCGGTTCGGCAATCTGTGGCAAGGCGTCCTTGTCCGGTCGTTGCGCCCAGAACGCATCCCACGACGGAAACAGCTCATGAAAACTCCCGGCATAGGGCTCACGCCCCGGCCAGCGCATTTTCATGCCGCCAATCGGTGGTTTGTTGAGGTCGCTGGCGTACCAGTAGCACGGCAGCCGCCGGCGAAAGCACCAGCGCCCGTCAACCCGCTCATAGTCGTCCCAGTACAGCATCTGCATGATCACCCATTCAGCCCCGGTCTCATGCTCGTTCTTCGAATAGACCACGCCGGTGGCATGGTCGGCATCGATGAACTCGATGATGTGCTGGCCCAGGTGATGCGAGGTGCCATGGAACTGGCGGCGCATGGTTTCATCCAGCCAGGCCTTGAAATGCGCCCGCCCCTGTTTGTCGCGGCCAACCTTGACGTCCGGGACGAAGCAGTTGGCCATGGCATCCATGTCGCGCATGTCCAGGGCCAGGGCGTACTTGCCGGCCAGCTGGCGGATCGCATCCAGGGATTCCAGGCGCTCGATCCGCGCCTGCAGTGAAGTCGCGTCCATGTCCATCATTCCAGCACCGTGTACAGGTCGGAGCTGCGCCCGCCATCCACCGCCAGGCTCGCGCCAGTGACATAGGAGGCTTCGTCGCTGGCCAGGAACAGGATCGCGTTGGCCAGCTCCAGCGGCAGGCCCACCCGTTTCATCGGGATGACCTTCTCGGTATTGGCGCGGGTCTTGGCATCATTGAGCATGCCGGCGGTGGCCGGGGTATCGACCACGCCCGGGATCACCACGTTGCAGCGGATGTTGTGCGCAGCGCCCTCGCTGGCCACCGCCCGGCTGAAGTTGATCACCGCCGCCTTGGCCGCCGAGTAGCCGGCCATCCAGGCGGTGCCGAACAGGCCGCAGATCGAGGCGATGTTGACGATGGCGCCGCCGCCCTGGTCCTTCATCAGGCGCATGGCCGTGCGGGTGCCCCAGAAAGTGCCATCGACCGTGGTGCTGAAGTTGGCGTGCCAGTCGGCGGTGGACAGGCTGTCGATGCCGCCCCAGGTGTAGGCCATGGCGTTGTTGACCAGGATATCCAGGCGCCCGTGGCGTTTGGCCGCCGCTTCCAGCGCGCCGACATAGGCCTGCTCGTCACTGACGTCGGCCACGGCGATATCGCCCTGCCCGCCTGCCGCGCGAATCTGCTCCAGCACCTGCTCAAGGGGCTCTGCTCGCCGCCCGCAGAGCACCACGGTGGCGCCCTCCTGGGCAAAGCGCAGGGCCGTGGCCTGGCCGATGCCGGAGCCGGCACCGGTGATAAAGGCGATCTTGTCCTGTAGTCGCTTGCTCATCGATTTTCCCTCAGATAAAGGCCATGCCGCCGTTGACTGCAATGTTCTGGCCGGTGATGAAGCTGGCATCGTCGCCGGCCAGGAACACCGCCACCCCGGCGATTTCGTCGGTCTCGCACAGGCGCCCCAGCGGCACGTTCTTGAGCATTGCCTGCATGTGTTCCTCGGCAACGCCGGCCATCATCGGCGTGTTGGTCGGGCCCGGTACCAGGCTGTTGACGCGGATGCCCGACGGCGCCAGCTCGCGGGCGATGGAACGGGTCAGGCCCATGACCCCGGCTTTCGAGGCGCAGTAGTGGCTGGGGCCTTCGCCGGTCAGTGCGGCGGTGCTGGAGAGGTTGATGATCGCCCCCTTGCGCCCGCCCTTGACCATCAACCGGGCACCTTCGCGACAGCACAGGAAGGTGCCACCCAGGTTCACCCCCAGTACCCGCGCCCAGCTCTCGTCCGGGGTGTCGAGGAAGCTGTCGAAAGCGCCGACGCCGGCGTTGTTGACCAGGATGTCGAGGCCGCCGAAGCGGGCTTCGACCTGGCCCATGGCATCGGCCACCGAGGCTGCGTCGGCGACGTTGCAGGCCAGTGCCAGGACCCGGTCGTCGAGGTCGGCAAGGTCGGCCAGGCTGTCGGCCAGCGCCGCCTGGTTGAGGTCCACCGCCACCACCTTGGCGCCTTCGGCGACAAAACGGCGAACCATGGCCTGGCCCATGCCCTGTCCCGCGCCTGTGACAAAGGCGACTTTGTTCAGCAACTTCATAGCGTTCTCCTGCAGTGCAGTGCGTAGAAGCCCGCTGACATCCCAGCAGGCCGGTCAGCGTCATGATCAGACCGGGCCCGCGTCGCGAGCATCGTCCGATAGGACTAACGCCCCCGCCGTGGTCTGAATGGACGATGCCACTGCCGCCCCGGCGACGGACGATCGACCCTGCGCAAGCCAGGCCCGGCGCCCTTGCCCCTTCAGGCACGCCGTGGCCTGGTCGGTGCGCGCCCTTTTCGCCGACTCTGGAGACTCGACATGAACCAACCTGAAGACCTGCCGCTACCCACCGGCCATTACCTGACCGCGCCCAGCGGCCTGCGCCTGCACTACCTGGACGAAGGCAGCGGCCCGGTGGTGCTGTGGCTGCATGGCAGCGGCCCGGGCGCCAGTGGCTTCAGCAACTTCAAGGGCAACTACCCGCTGTTCGTCGAGGCGGGTTATCGCAACATCGTCCTCGACCTGCCCGGCTTCGGCCGCTCGGACAAGCCCGAGGATGTGCAGTACCACCTGGATTTCTTCATCGACCACGTGATCGCCCTGCTCGACGCCCTGGACATCGAGCACTGCACGCTGCTGGGCAATTCCCTGGGCGGGGCCATCGCCCTGGGCCTGGCGCTGCGCCAGCCGGCGCGGGCCGAGCGCTTGATCCTGCTGGCCCCGGGCGGCGTCGAGGAGCGCGAGACCTACTTCCAGATGCAGGGCATCGTGCGCATGGTCAGCCTGTTCAATGCCGGCCCCATCGGCCTTGAAGAGATGCGCAGCATGATGCGCCTGCAACTGTTCGACGACTCGATCCTGCCGGAGAGCCTGCTGCTGGAGCGGGTGGCGGTGGCGGTGACGCAACCGAAGAACCTGTTCAGCACCATGCTGGTGCCGAACATGGAATCACGCCTGGGCGAGCTGCAGTGCCCGATCCTCGGTTTCTGGGGCAGCAACGACCACTTCAACCCGGTCGGCGGTGCCCAGCGCATCATCGATGGCGCGGCCAATGCACGCTTCATCGTGCTCAACCGCTGCGGCCACTGGGTGCAGGTCGAGCACCGTGACCTGTTCAACCGCAGCTGCCTGGAGTTCCTGCGCCACGGTTGAACAGCATTGCCGGTGCCAGCGCCTAAGGCGCTGCCGCCGGTTGCCGGTTGAGCTCGGCATCGCCGGGCTGGCCGAGCACGCAGGAGGTGCCGCCGGGGGTGTACATCATCGCCACGCAGCGGTTGCAGGCGGTGCAGATCGAGTCCTTGCTGGCACCGGTAGCGAGCTTTTTGACATAGTCCTTTTCGGCCAGCAGCACCCGGCCCATGGCGACCAGGTCGAAGCCTTCGGCCATCACCTGCTCGATGCTCGCCAGGCTCTTGGCCCCACCCAGGTAGGCCAGGGGCATCTTCACCGCCGCCCTTACCTTGCGCGCATGTTCCAGCAGGTACAGCTCGCGGAATTCCACCTTGGGGTCGCGCAGGCGCTGGATCTTCATGGCCAGGGCGATCACCGGGTTCTTTTGCTGCACACGGTTTTCCTTGGGGAACGAGGAGCCGAACATGGTGGTGATCGACTCGGCGTTCATCCCGGCGCTGAGCACCAGCAGGTGGGCGCCCTCCTGTTCGAGCATGCGCGCGATCTTCGCCCCGTCCTCGGCACTGTTGCCGCCCCGGGCGCCCTCGGTGACGCTGTACTTGCAGATCACCGCAAGGTCGCTTCCTACCGCTTCGAGCACTGCGCGCAGCACCCGGCGCGGAAAGCGCATGCGGTTTTCCAGGCTGCCGCCGTAGTGGTCGCGGCGCTTGTTGTACATCGGCGAGATGAACTGGCTGAGCAGGTAGCCGTGGCCCATGTGGATTTCCACCGCATCGAAGCCGGCCTCGCGAGCCAGGCGCGCACCCTGGGCGAAGTCCTCGACCACCTGGCGCATGTCGGCCTCGGTCATGGCCTGCTTGAAGAACATGCCGCTCATCATGCCGATCTTGTTGAAGCCGCCACTGGCCGACAGCGGGTAGCGGGTGGCGCGCTCGCGCATGAAGGTGAAGCAGCCGCCATGGGTGATCTGCGCGCTGACCAGGCCGCCTTCACGGTGCACGCCCTCGGTCAAGGCCTTGAAGTGCGGCAGGGCCTCGCGGGTCAGGGTCAGCTGGTTGGGCAAGGTGCGGCCGTCGCGACTGACCGCGCAGTAGGCCACGGTGGTCAGGGCCACCGCGCCGCGGGCAAGGTCGGCATGCAACTTGACCAGTTGCCGCGACGGCAGGCCCTGGGTACTCATGCCTTCGTTGGTGGCCGCCTTGATAAAGCGGTTCTTCAGGGTCAGCGGGCCGATGGTGATCGGGCTGAAGGGTGAGGTGTGCATGGCAGGCCCTTTTCGGTCAGAAGGTGTATTTGGCATTGAACGACAGGTAATCGCGGTCGGCCAGCAAACGGCCCTGGGCGATATCCGGTGAGCTGAGGTAGGCGACGTAGGTCAGGCCGACCTGGAAGTTGCCCAGGTACTTGAAGTCGCCACCGACGGTCAGGCGCTTCTCGTCGCGGCCCAGGCCCTGGTAGGCACTGCCGTCGACATTCTGGGTCCAGACCACGCGGGTGGTCAGGTCCAGGCCGTCGGCGATGCCCAGGTAGTCCATGTAGGTGCCGATGCCGAGCAGGGTCTGGCCGCGGGTCTGAGTCTTGTATTCGAAGTTGTCGAAGCTGCCGTCGACGCCCGGCCCGCCACCGCTGATGTGCAGGGTGTCGACGCCATCGATGCGCTGGTGCACCACTTCGGCCATGAAGGTGGTTTGCTGGGCGAGCAGGCTCGGGCCGAGGATATAGCTGCCGTTGAGGTTGCCCTGCCACAGCTGGCCCCGGGCCGGAGCGCCGTTGTCCAGGTACACCGCGGCGCCGTCGCGGTAGCTCAAGTCGCCGGCGAACTGCACCGAGTCGCCGACCTTGGAGCTGAAGCTGACCCCGGTCAGCTCGACATCGTCGAAGTAGCCCACCCGGTACACCGGGCCGCCACCGGCCGTGGCGTAGCGCCCGACGCGGTTGAGCGAGGAGTACTGGGTCTGGCCGCTGAAGTCGAAGAACAGCGCGCCGACCCGCTCGTGGTAACGGTAGTGGAACAGGCCGACCTCGGTGTTCTCGGTGAGCCGGTAGCGCACGCCCAGGCCCCACTGACCACTGTCGCGGGGCTCGACGTCGCCGGCATAGGTGACGGCGGTGAAGCTGGTGTCGGGTAGGCTGTCGATCACCCCGGGGGCCAGGCGAAAGAACTCGGCGCCAGGGCCGAAGGTGTCGCTGCCGAAGTAGTCGCCCACCGGGTTGAGCTGGGTCTTTTCCCACTCGTACTGGTAGAAGCCCACCAGCGCCAGGTCCTCGTTCAGCGCCCAGGACGCCGACACCTGGCCCACCGGCAGGTAGGCGTCCTTGGCCTCGGTGCCGGGCACGTTGAACTTGGTGGCATCCACCGGTGCCTGGCCCTGGCTGATGTTGGCCCAGAACAGGCTCTCGCCCCAGGCCACCAGGTGGCGGCCGGCCTTGACCGACAGATACTGGCTGTCGGCGACGTCGAAGTTGCCGTAGACATAGGCATCGAGCAGGCGCGCCTTGCTGCCGCTCAGGCGCCGGGTGTCCTCGCTGAAACCGTTGGCGCGGCCGATCTTGTTCACCGTGTCGGGCGAGTCGTTGTCATTGCGCTCGTGGTAGACATCGTCGTAGAAGTGACTGCCGCGCAGCACGGCGCCGAGGTTGTCGTGCTTGAGCAGCAGTTCGCCGAACAGGCTGACGCGGTTGGTGACCAGCGCCCCCCGGTCGAAGTTGCGCGTGCCGTCGTCGTTGTTGAGGTCGTTGAGGTATTGGTGGGCGGGTTTGGCGGTACGCATCGAGGCGGTGTAGTTGACCGTCAGCGACGAATCCAGGGTGGTGTCCTCGCCCAGCTCCAGCCGAGGGCCGGCGTGGGCCTGGGCGCAGGCCACGGTGAGTGAGAGCAGCAATCCGCCGTGAGTGGCGATGGTGGTCCTAGACATGCAGCGATCCTTTTCTTGTTGTTGTGGATGACCCGTGCAGAGTGGAATGGCGCCGCGGTACGGGCATCATCCATTTGGCCTAGGCCAACCGGCCCCTGTAGGAGCGGGCTTGCCCCGCGATCGGCCGCAACCTGATGTGCAAGGTGTGCTGGCCTCATCGCGGGGCAAGCCCGCTCCCACAGAAGCCCGCTCCCACCTCAGCCCTGCGCCACCAGCGCCCGCAACTCGTTCTTGGCCACCTTGGCCGACGGGTTCAGCGGCAGCGCGCTCATGAAGCGCACCTGCCGTGGCACTTTGTAGTTGGCCATGCGCTCGCGGCTCCAGCCGATCAGTTCCTGCTCCTGCAACTGCGCGCCCTCGCGCAGTACCACACAGGCACACCCCACCTCGCCCATGCGCTCATCGGCAATCCCCACCACCGCCACCTGGGCAATGGCCGGGTGGGCGATGAGCATGGCTTCGATTTCCGCCGGGTAGCAGTTGAAGCCGCCGACGATGAACAGGTCCTTGAGGCGATCGGTGATGATCAGGTTGCCCGCCGCATCCAGGTGGCCGACGTCACCGGTGTGCAGCCAGCCCTGCGGGTCGATGGCTTCGGCGGTGGCCTCGGGATTCTGGAAATAGCCCTGCATCACATGGAATCCGCGCAAGCAGATTTCCCCGGTCTGCCCACTGGCCAGCGCCTGGTTGTGCGGGTCGCGGATGCTTACCTCGGTGCCGGCCAGCGGTCGGCCACTGGTGCCGGCAATGACCTCGGCCGAATCCTGCGGGTCGCACAGGGTCGCCAGGCCTCCGCATTCGGTCAGGCCGTAGGCGGTGGTCACGCAACTGAAACCCAGTTCGTTGCGCATGCGCTCGATCAGGCTCGGCGGAATGCTCGCCGAGCCGGTCACGGCGATGCGCAGGCTCGACAGGTCGGTCTCGCCCAGGCGCGGATGGGCCAGCAGCGACAGGTACAGGGTCGGCGCCCCCGGCAGCACGCTGATGCGCTCGCGGGCGATGCGCTCGAACACCGCCTCCGCGTCGAACACCGCATGGGGCAGGATGGTCGCCCCGGCGATCAGGCAGGTCAGCCAGCCGGCCTTGTAGCCGAAGGCATGGAAGAACGGGTTGACGATCAGGTAGCGATCCTCGGGCAGCAGGCCGATCACCCGCACGTATTCGCTGAAGGCCCGCAGGCACTGGCCGTGGCCGCTCATCACGCCCTTGGGCTTGCCGGTGGTGCCGGAGGTGAACAGCAGGTCGCACACAGCATCGGGCTGCACCGCCAGGGCGCGGCGCTCGGCGGTGACGGCTTCGATGGTGGCTGCGCCGGCAACGAACTGCTCGTAGCTCAGGTCGCTGGCCTGCAGCGCACCGTCGCTTGCGAACACCACCAGGTGCTCAAGGCCGTCCGGCCGGTGCGCCTGGAGCAAGGCTGGGTAATCGACATCGAGAAAGCGCTGCTGCACGAACAGCACCCGGCAGCCGCTGCGCGCCAGCACATCGGCGGCCTCCATGCCCTTCATGCGCGTGTTGATCGGCACCAGCACGGCACCGGCGCAGTGGATGCCCAGGGCGGCGATGATCCACGCCCGGCCATTGGGCGCCCACACCGCAACCCGGTCACCCGGCTGGACACCCAGCGCCATCAGGCCGCGGGTAACGGTCAGGGCCAGCGCCGGCAGCTCGGCGTAGTCGGTGCACACACCCTCATCTTCGATCGCCGTGTGCCCGGCAAAGCGCCGGGCGCTGTCGAACAGCAGGCGGGGAATGGTCATGGCTAATTCGTTCATCGGCATCACTCAGGGAATCGGATACGCAGGTGCGCACTGGTGGGAACCGCCTGGCAGGCCAGGATCCAGCCTTCGGCCAGTTCGTCGGCGTCCAGCGCATCGTTGATCAGCAGTTCGATAGCGCCGCTTTCCAGGGTGCACATGCACGAGGCGCAACCGCCGACCCGGCAGGCGCTGGGCGGCTTGAGGCCGGCGCGTTCCATGGCCGCCAGCAGGGTTTCGCCGCTGTCGCAGGCCAGTTGGTGGTCTGCTCCGTCCAGGCGCACGGCCAGTTGGGCGGCAACCGCAGCCTCGCTGGCGGCGACCTGCGGCACGTCGTTCTCGCCCGGCAACGACACGAAGCGCTCCACGCGCACGCGCTCGGCCGGCATGCCCAGGCCTTTCAAGGCGCTGACGGCGGTGTCCATGAACGGCCCCGGCCCGCAGATAAAGGCCTGGGCATCGATAAAGGGTTGCGCCAACGCCGCCAGTTGCGCCGCCGACGGGATGCCCTGCAACGAATCCAGCCAGTGGACGATCTGCAGGCGCTCGGGATGGGCCTCGGCGAGAAAGCGCAGCTCGTCGCGAAAGATCACCGACTGCTCATCGCGATTGGCGTAGATCAGCAGCACCCGCCCCTGCCCGGCCAGCAGCGCCGAACGCAGGATCGACAGCACCGGAGTGATCCCGCTGCCGCCGCCGAACAGCAGCAGGTCGCCGTCCAGGCTGCGCGGCACGAACACCCCGGCCGGCGGCAGCACCTGCAGGGTCTGGCCTTCCTGCAGCTCGCCGCACAGCCAGTTGGAGGCGCGCCCGTCGCGTACGCGCTTGACCGTCACGCGCAGGGGTTCGTCCAGCAACGGCGTGCTCGACAACGAGTAGCAGCGCGGCAACCAGTCATCGGCGTACGGAATGCGCAGGGTCAAAAACTGCCCGGGCTGGTAGCGGAAACGCTCGGCCAGCTGCTCGGGCACATCGAAGATCAGCGAGCGGGCATCGGCCGTTTCCTCGACCACCCGCGCCACGCGCAAGGCAAGAAAGTCATTCATGGCTCGGTTCTCAAGGGTCCCCTGCCCGGCGGGCGGGCAGGTCGACGGGCGAAGGCTTCAGACGTAAGGGTCGGGGTTGGGCAGGCCCAGTTGCACGGCGCCCAGAACCCGGCCATAGGCCTGGTAGTTGTTGGCGATATGCCCGCGGGCCTGGTGCAGGTCGCGGAACAGGCGCGCCACCGGGTTGCTGGTGTACAGCCCCGAGGCCGCCATACAGCGCAGCAGCTCGTTGACCTTCTCGGCGCAGAGGTTGGTGACATAGGCCGATTGGTAGCGGTACAGCAGGCGGGTTTCCACGTCCGGGTACTCGCCGGCGCGGGCCAGTTGCATCAGGTGCTCGTAGTTGCGTTCCAGCACCAGCTTGAGACTGTCGACCGTGAGCGTGGCTTCGGCCACTGCGGTTTGCGCCGCCGGATCGTCCGCGGTGCGCGCGCCGTGCTTGCCAATATGCTGGGCGGCGTTGGCGCGGAACAGGTCGATGGCGCCCTGCAGCGCGCCGATGGCCGAGGTCGATACGGCGCGGGAGAACACCTGGGCGAAGGGAATGGCGTAAATCGGGTTGGTGTTGACCAGCCGCCCCGGGGTCGCCTCCAGGGTCCAGTTGTTGGTGCGCTGGACCCGGTGCGCTGGCACGAAGGCGTCTTCGACAACGATATCGTGGCTGCCGGTACCACGCAGGCCGAGCACCTCCCAGTTACGTTCGATGCGGTAGTCGCTGCGTGGCAACAGGAAGGTGCCGTGCTCGGCAGCCAGCTCACCATCGGCCGGCAGGATGCCGCCCAGCAGCACCCACTGGCAGTGCTCGCTGCCGCTGGAGAAGCCCCAGCGGCCGCTGATCCGGTAGCCGCCTTCGACCACTGTGACCTTGGCAGTGGGCATATAGGTGGACGACACCAGGGTGTCGTGATCCTCGCCCCATACCTCGCGCTGGGTCTCGATCGGGTAGCGCGCCAGCTGCCAGGGGTGCACGCCCATCACGCCGTAGACCCAGGCGGTGGACATGCAGCCTTCGGCAAGGATCATCTGGATCTCGAAGAAGGTGCGCGGGTCCACTTCATAGCCGCCGAACGCCCGCGGTTGCAGGGCGCGCAGCAGCCCTGCCGATTTAAGTGCTGCAATGTTCTCGTCGGCGACCTTGAGCTCGCGATCGCCTTGCGCCGAGCGCTCGCGCAGTGCCGGTAGCAAGCGCCGCGCCCGTTCCAGCAGTTCGATTTCTTCCTGGGTCTTTTCTCGCATGCTGTGCATCCTTCTTGTTCTCCCAATCTCGTAGCGCCAATGCGCGAGCCGTGATTGATGATCGGATTGCACGGGCCTTGCTTCATCGTCAAAGCGGACTAGAGCGGTGTGGTGTCCGTCGCAGGCTCCCACAGTAGGTGTGTGCAGCGGGTTCCTGTGGGAGCTGGCGAAGCCTGCGATAAGGGCCAGCCCCGTAGTCCATTGAGACGATGTGGCCCGCAAGGGGCCGGGAAACAATCGTCCTATCGACTACAGCCCGCGTCCACTCACCCACAGCAAAGGACAGCCGCATGAGTATCCTGCAACGTTTCCAGCTACCCGGCAGTGTCGCCATCGTCACCGGCAGTGGCCGCGGCATCGGCCGCGCCATCGCCCTGGCCTACGCCGAAGCCGGCGCCGATGTGGTCTTGAGCGCCCGCAGCGCCGAGGACATCGAACGCGTCGCCGACGAGGTACGCAGCCTCGGGCGCCGCGCCCTGGCCGTGGCCTGTGACGTCAACCACAGCCAGCAGCGCCAGGCCCTGGTACGCCGTAGCCAGGAGCAGTTCGGGCGCATCACCCACCTGGTCAACAACGCCGGCGGTGGCGGCCCCAACGATGCCCTGGCGATGCCGCCGGAGCAGTTCGACGAGATCCTGCGCTTCAACGTCTCCAGCACCTATGCCCTGTGCCAGCTGTGCGTGCCGCTGATGCGCGAGGCCGGTGGCGGCAACATCGTCAATATCAGCTCGGTGGCCGCCCGCTATGCCCAGCGCCACTTCAGCGCCTACGGCACCGCCAAGGCCGCCCTGAGCCACCTGACCCGCCTGCTGGCCCAGGACTTCGCCCCGCAGGTGCGGGTCAACGCCGTGGCGCCCGGGCCAACCCTGACCGAAGCGCTGAACAAGGTCATGCCCGCCGCCATGCGCCAGGCCATGGAAGCCAATACACCGCTCAAGTGCCTGGGCAGCCCCGAAGACATCGCCGCCGCCGCGCTGTACCTGGCCAGCCCCGCCTCGGGCTGGGTCACCGGCAAGATCATCGACGTCGATGGCGGTGCCGACAGCAGCGTCTGGCCCGGCTGACAGTCCCCTTTTGCCGGTGCCCTGGACCCTTGGGACCGGCTTTTTTATTCCCCCCGTACAGAGTGAGCCGCCAATGGATGCCTCCCTGATCACCGCCCTGGGCGATGAACTGTTCAATGCCTTGCGCGGGCGCACCACCCTCGCGCCGCTGACCCAACGCCACCCGGCCATCAGCCTGGACCAGGCCTACCGCATTTCCCTGCGCTTCCTGCAGCGCCGCGAAGCCCTGGGCGAGCGGGTGATCGGCAAGAAGATCGGCGTCACCAGTCGCGCCGTGCAGCAGATGCTCGATGTTCACCAGCCGGACTTCGGCTTTCTTACCGATGCCATGCAGGTCGAAGACGCCAGCGAAGTCAGCTTCGCCCGCTACCAGTTGATCCAGCCACGGGCCGAGGGCGAGATCGCCTTCATCCTCGGCGAGGACCTCAAGGGCCCGGGCATCAGCGCCGAAGACGTGCTGGCCGCCAGCGCGGCGGTGGCGCCGTGCTTCGAGATCGTCGACTCGCGCATCGACAACTGGCAGATCCGCATCCAGGACACCGTGGCCGACAACGCCTCGTGCGGGGTCTTCGCCCTCGGCGAACAACGCATCGACCCGCGCGACCTGGACCTGGCCCGGGTCGAGATGCAGATGTTCAAGAACGGCCAGCCGGCCGGCAGCGGCCTGGGCTCGGCGGTTCAGGGCCATCCGTGCGCGGCGGTGGCCTGGCTGGCCAATACCCTGGGCGAGCTGGGCATTCCCTTCCGCCAGGGCGAAATCATTCTCTCCGGCGCCCTGGCGCCGCTGGTACCGCTGGTGCCGGGCGATCGCATCAACCTGTCGATGAGCGGCCTGGGCAACGCCAGCCTGCGCTTCGTTGCCTGAGGCGCGCCCGCCTTTCCTTCCCTGGAGTGCTGAACCATGAGCAAGAAGATCAAATGTGCGCTGATCGGGCCGGGCAACATCGGCACCGACCTGCTCTACAAACTGCTGCGCAGCGAGGTGCTGGAGCCGGTATGGATGGTCGGCATCGAAGCCGGCTCCGAAGGCCTGCAGCGCGCCCGTGAACTGGGCCTGAAGACCACCGCCGAGGGTGTCGACGGCTTGCTGCCCCATGTGCTCGAAGACCAGGTGCAGATCGCCTTCGACGCCACCTCCGCCTACGTCCACGCCGAGAACTCGCGCAAGCTCAATGCCCTGGGCGTGCTGATGATCGACCTCACCCCCTGTGCCATCGGCCCCTACTGCGTGCCGCCGGTCAACCTCAAGGCCAACCTCGCCGCCGGGGTGATGAACGTCAACATGGTCACCTGCGGCGGCCAGGCGACCATCCCGCTGGTAGCCGCGGTGTCCAGCGTGCAGGCGGTGGACTATGCCGAGATCATCGCCACCGCGGCCTCGAAATCGGTCGGCCCGGGCACCCGCAAGAACATCGACGAATTCACCCGCACCACGGCCCGCGCCGTGGAGCAGGTAGGCGGGGCGAAACAGGGCAAGGCGATCATCATCGTCAACCCGGCCGAGCCGCCGCTGATCATGCGCGACACCGTGCACTGCCTGACCGCCGAGGCACCTGACGAAGCGGCGATCCGCGCCGCCATCGACGCCATGATCGTCCAGGTGCAGCGCTACGTGCCCGGCTACAAGCTGGTCAACGGCCCGGTGTTCGACGGCAACCGGGTGTCGATCTTCATGGAAGTCGAAGGCCTGGGCGACTACCTGCCCAAGTACGCCGGCAACCTCGACATCATGACCGCCGCGGCGGCACGCACCGCCGAAATGTTCGCCGAGGACATCCTCAAGGGCGACCTGCAACTGCGCGCCACCCCCGAACCTGCCATTGCCTGAGGAAACGTCCATGGAACTTAGCGGCAAGCGAATCACCGTCCACGACATGTGCCTGCGCGACGGCATGCACCCCAAGCGTCACCGCATCAGCCTGCAGCAGATGAAAGACATCGCCTGCGGCCTGGACCAGGCTGGCGTACCGCTGATCGAAGTCACCCACGGCGATGGCCTGGGCGGCAGTTCGGTCAACTATGGCTTTCCGGCGCACAGTGACGAGGAGTACCTGTCGGCGGTGATTCCGCTGATGAAAAACGCCAAGGTCTCGGCCCTGCTGCTGCCGGGCATCGGTACCGTCGACCACCTGAAAATGGCCCATGAGCTTGGGGTCAACACCATCCGCGTGGCCACTCACTGCACCGAGGCCGATGTCAGCGAACAGCACATCGCCCATGCCCGCCAGCTGGGCATGGACACCGTGGGCTTTCTGATGATGGCGCACATGAACAGCCCCGAAGGCCTGGTCAAGCAGGGCCTGCTGATGGAGAGCTACGGCGCCAACTGCATCTACCTGACCGACTCGGCCGGTTACCTGCTGCCCCATGACGTCAGCGCCCGGGTGGCGGCCATGCGTGCGGCGCTCAAGCCGGGAACCGAGATCGGCTTCCATGGCCACCACAACCTGTCCATGGGCGTGGCCAACTCCATCGCCGCCATCGCCGCCGGTGCCACCCGCATCGACGCCGCCTGCGCAGGCCTGGGTGCCGGCGCCGGCAACACACCGATGGAAGTGCTGGTGGCGGTGTGCGAGCGCATGGGCATCGAGACCGGCGTCAGCGTGTTCGGCATCCAGGACGTGGCCGAAGACCTGGTGGTGCCGATCATGGACTTCCCCATCCGCAGCGACCGCGATGCCCTGACCATGGGCTATGCCGGGGTCTATGGCTCGTTCCTGCTGTTCGCCAAGCGTGCCGAGCAGAAATACGGCGTGCCGGCACGGGAGATCCTCGTGGAGATGGGCCGGCGCGGCATGGTCGGCGGCCAGGAGGACATGATCGAGGACACCGCGATGACCCTGGCCCGCCAGAGGGCCTGACCCCTGCCCTGCTCCCGCAGCCCAATCCGCTGTGGGAGCAACTGTCTTTGTGGGAGCCGGCGAAGCCTGCGATCGACTGCGCAGCAGTCGCAATCCGGCCACCTCGTTGGACCAGACAGATCGGTGCGGTCCATTATTGCGGCCGTTTCACGGCCGATCGCAGCCTGTCGGCAGCTCCCACTGCACCCTGGCAAAGCCAGCAATCCCGGTTGGAGCGGGCGCAGCCCGCGATAGCCTTCACCCGATTCAAAGCCAGACCGCATCCCAATGCGGGTAATCCCCGACCCGCGAAACCAGCCCTGCCCTTAACGGGTTGGCGACGATGTACCGTGCCACGGCCGGCACATCGTCTTCCCGACGCAGGGCCCGGTCATGGTATCCCCTCTGCCATAAGCGGCCATGTCGTTTACCGGTCCTGTTGATCAGGCAGGTGCTGCGGCATTTCATCCGGCGCATCAAGGCGTCCAGCGTGTTGCTCTGCAGTTCGACCAGCCAATGCAGGTGATCGGGCATCAGCACCCAGGCCAAAGACCTGGCCAGGGTGCAGTGTTGGGCATCGCGCAATTGCCCGACAACGATCCTGGCCAGGTGCAAGTCAGTGAAAACAGGTTGGCGATGCTCCACCGTGGTGGTCAGCAGATACACCTGGCCCGGGATTGATACCCGGCCGCGGCGCAAGAGGTGGGAGGCTGGACGGTCCATGTCGTGCTCCTTGAGGGGGAGTTTTCAAGGTAGCTGTGAAAGGCTCGGTGGGTGGCGGGTTAATGGCACCTCATGTTTCCGGATTGCGGCCGCTGCGCGGCTGATCGCAGGCTTCGCCAGCTCCCACACCAGGACCGGGACATGTCAAGAACCCTGTAGGAGCTGGCAAAGCCTGCGCTGAACTGCACAGTAACCCAGGGCATGCCTGAAACCCTTGTGGGAACTGGCGAAGCCTGCGATGGACTACACAGCAACCCGGGGCATGCCTGAAACCCTTGTGGGAGCTGGCAAAGCCTGCGCTGAACTGCACAGTAGCCCAGGGCATGCCTGAAACCCTTGTGGGAGCTGGCGAAGCCTGCGATGGGCTGCACAGCAGCCCTACGCCTGACGCTCCCGCCAATCCGCCACAATCCCCTCCTCCAACGCAATCACCTGCGCGGCAATGGTCCGTCGCTGATACCGCGGCGCCTCAGGCGAGGTCGCCAGCCACAGCATCACTTCGGCCGGCACCTGCGGCGGCGCTATCCCGGCACGCAAGGCAATCACGCCCTTGTCGCCGATGGTCGCCTTCAGCGCTTCGGTACTCACCACGCCAGGGTTGAGGGTATAGGCACAGATGCCCCGCGCCCCCAACTCCACCGCCAGCACCCCGGACAAGCGCGACACCGCCGCCTTGCCCGCGCCATAGGCATAGCCCCAGCCGCCCTTGTCGGCCGCCACCGGCGGGTCGCTCTCGCCCGCCCCGGAGGTGACGTTGATCACCACGCCACCACCCTGCTCGAGCATCTGCTCAGCCACCGCCCGGGTCAGCAGGAACGGCGTCATCATATAGCCCTGGAACACCCGCTCCAGGGTCTGCGGCTGCAAGTCGAGGAAGCTGCTGTTGAGGTCGCGGCCCTGGTAGATGGCGTTGTTGATCAGCACGTCGATGCGCCCGTACTCGGCGATAACCCGGGCGCAGGCCGCCAGCGCCGAAGCGCTGTCGAGCAGGTCCATGGGCACCACCAGCACGCGCCGCCCCAGTTCACGGATCGCTGCGGCTGTGCTGTTCAAGCTGCCGGCCAACGGCTCACCCGCCGCATCGCGCAGGGCATGGTCGTGCTGTTCGCCCTCGTCGACGGTGCGGGCGCTGATCGCCACGTCGAAACCGGCGCGGGCAAAGGCCAGCGCCGCTTCACGGCCGATACCACGGCTGGCGCCGGTGATGAATGCCACTTTGTTCATGGGCTGTCCTTCTAGAAGCGTTGCGGGCGGACCATGGCGTCCATGCCGCCGTCGATAAAGACCACGCTGCCGTGGATGAAGGCCGCCTGGCTCGATTGCAGGAAGGCCACCAGCGCAGCGATTTCCTCCGGGCGACCGCTGCGGCCCAACGGGGCGACGAATTCGCGTACCGCCTTGCCGAACCGGGCATCGTCCAGCGAGGCCTGGTGCAGCGGGGTTTCCACTGCGCCCGGGGCCACCACGTTCAGGCGAATGCCCCGCTCGGCCCAGGGTTTGGCCAGGCGGCGTACCTGCTGGGTAATGGCGTACTTGGAGCAGGCATAGGCGACATGGGGCTGGGCGAGGTTTTCAGCCAGGGCGCAGGCGCCGGCCTCGTCCCCACCGAGCATCAGCTCGGTCATGGGTTGCTGTTCGGCACCGGCCTGGGTCGAGGCCACCGAGCCGATCACCAGCGCCGCCGGGTTGTTGCCCTTGGCCAGCGCGCCGGCGAGGCCGTCGAGCAACTGGCTGACGCCGAAGTAGTTGACCGACAGGATCAGCCCGCAGGACGGCGCGGTGACGCCGACCCCGGCGCAGCAGACCAGGCCGTCGAGCACGCCGTTGCACTGTTCGAGCACCGCGGCCGCGGCCGCTTCACGTCCCGATGCAGTGGAGAGGTCGGCAAGCACCTCGGCATTGGCGCGGTCGATACCGATGACCCGGTGTCCGGCGGCACGCAACACGGCACTGACCGCAGCGCCGATACCCGAGGCGCTGCCGGTGATAGCTGTAACTGGCATAGTGAGTCTCCATGGAAGGTCCAGGCAGTATCCTCAGCACGATGCCGCATCGGCATCGTCCGGGCGGACTACGCCTGGCGACGGGTCGCCAGGGTCAGGGGCGGAACCTGCACCCGGGACTTTTCCACGACCTTGAGGTTCACCTGCGGCTTGCCCAGGGCCACCACGCTGTTGAGCAGGATGCGCACCAGCTCCGTCTGGCGCCGTACGCCGGTCTTGGAGAAGATCGAGCGCAGGTGGGCACGGGCGGTGTTGCGGCGGATGTTCAGGCTCTCGGCGGCTTCTTCCAGCGACAGGCCGTTGGCCAGCTCCATAGCCAGGGCGGTCTCGGCCTTGGTCAGGTTGAACAGCTGCTTGGTCACCACTTCACTGGCCTGCGACTTGCTGGCCGCATCGCGGATGTACACCAGGGCGGCCGGTTTGCCCTTCTCGTCGGCCCAGTCCAGTGACGGAATGGGCTCGACCACCAGGCCCAGGCTGACCTGCCCGGAAGGCCGGGTCACCGACATGGCCTCGGCGCTCTTGGCGGTGTTCTCGGCGAACGCCGAGCGAATCAGGCGCTGCAGCTCGCGGTTGTCGCTCGGGTAGGTGGCTTCCAGGCGCCCGCCCACAAGCTTGAGGCCGTCGCCGCCGGCGAGTATGCCCTGGGCCACCGGGTTGATCTGCAGCACGCTGCCGCACTCGTCGAGCACCAGGGTGGCCACCGACAGGCGGCTGATGGCCTGGGCGTAGAGTTCGTTCAGCGACTCGCTGCGATCGAGCAGGTTGTGGATGTTCAGGGCGCGGCGCAGGTGCGGCAGGAACATGGCGCACAGGGCCCGGTCGTTGACCGAGAAGCTCGGCGCCGATTTGGCCCGGGTCACGCGAAAGCGCAGCTTGCCGCCATCGGGGGTGGAGATGTCGGACCCCATCACGTGGTACACCCCTTGCGGGCCGCAGTGCATCTTGAAGTAGGCGCTCTGCTCCCACTGGGTGGCGGTCATGATGTCGTCGACGGTGAAGACGTAGTCCAGCGGCTGGTTGGCGAACGGCGTGTTGGTCTGCGGGTAGGCCATGTAGATGACCTCACCCTCGCCTTCGATGTCGCCGGCGACGATCATCACGCCCATGTCGGGCTGGTCGGGCACACGCAGGATCAGGGTGACGTAGTTGGCCTGGAACACCTCGCGCATGTTCTCGAGGATGCTGGCCATGGGCTTGGGGTCGAGGGCGCCATCATAGATGTCGCCCACCATACGATCGTAGTCGGCAAGGTTGAGGCCGAGCTCGGCCAGCGCCTGGTGGGTCAGAACCGGATTTTCCACAGTCTTCTCCTTGCACGGACAGGCAATTGGCCTGTCCTTTTTATTGTTATTGTTTCGCAGGTGTGGCCTGGGGCCCGCTCGCCAGTCTCCTGTCTGGCTATCGCCGCGGCAATAGGCGTTAGATGTTAATTTTTGTTTCAGCATGCATCGGCGATGGACGGTGCTCCACCACAGGTGCGGCAGGTACCAACCGACGCCCGCGGTTGAACCAGGCGGCCAGTGCCGGCAGCAGGAAAATCGCGCCCAGCACGTTGACCAGGAACATGAACGACAGCAGCACGCCCATGTCGGCCTGGAACTTGAGCGGGGCGAAGGCCCAGGTGATCACCCCGATGGACATGGTCAGGGCGGTGAACACCGCCGCCGTGCCGCGCTGGCACATGGCCTGGTAGAAGGCCTCGCGCAGGTCGGCGCCGGCGGCCATCTCGTGCTGGATACGCTCGTACAGGTAGATGCCGTAGTCGACCCCGACACCGACGCCCAGGGCCATCACCGGCAAGGTGGCGACCTTCAGGCCAATGCCCAGCAGCGCCATCAGCGCGTTGCACAGGATCGCCACGATCGCCAGCGGCACCAGGATGCACAGCACGGCGCGGATCGAGCGGAAGGTCAGCCAGCAGAACAGCGCCACCGAGCCGAACAGAGCGGCGAGCATGAAGATCTCGGCGTGCTTGACCGCCTCGTTGGAGGCCGCCATGACGCCGACGTTGCCGCCGCCCAGGTAGAAATCCAGCTCCGGGGTGCGGAGCTGTTCGATGATGCGTTGCGCTTCACCCAGCACATGGCTGAGGGTGGCGCCCTCGTGGTCGGTGAGGAACACCAGGATCTGCATCTGCTGGCAGGCGTCGGTGACCAGCCCGTCGTCCGGCATATAGGCCCGCGCGCCCTGGCTCAGGCCGCGTGCCGACCCCGGGATCGCCGCCCAGCGCGGGTTGCCTTCGTTGTTGCCGGCGATCACCACCTTGCCCTTGCCGGCCACGCTCTGCACCGACTGCACGCCCTTGACCGCGCGCATGCGAAAATCGAAGGCTTCCACCGCGCGCATCACCGCAGGGTCCAGGCAGCCTTCCTCGATCCCCTTGACCTCGACGAACACCGAGAGCACGTCCAGGCCGATGGAATAGCTGCTGACGATCTTGTGGTTGTCGAGGTTGTAGCGCGAGTCATCACGCAGCTCCGGCGCACCGGCACCGATATCGCCCACCGCCAGGTCCCGCGCCTTGTAGGCACCGGCTGCCAGCAACAGCAGGCTCAAGGCGAACACGCCCAGGGCCGGACCGGGTTCGGCCAGTGCCGACAGCCGCCACCACAGGCGATGACGACCGGTGCCCTGGGCCCGAGCGTGTTGCAGCACCGAAGGCTCCAGGCGCAGGTAGGCGATGATCACCGGCAGCATCAGCTTGTTGGTGGCGATCATCAGCATCACCCCGATGCACGCGGTCACCCCCAGTTCGTGGACGATGGGAATGTCGATCAGCATGATCACGGCAAAGCCCAGGGCGTTCATCAGCAGCGCCAGGGAGCCAGGTATGAAGATCTTGCAGAACGCCCCGTGGGCTGCCTGCACCGAATCGCGCCCGGCCAGCACCTCCTGCTTCCAGGCGTTGGTCATCTGCACGGCGTGGGACACGCCGATGGAGAAGATCAAAAACGGCACCAGGATCGACATCGGGTCGATGCCCAACCCCAGCAATGGCAACAGGCCCAGCAGCCAGACCACCGGCAGCAAGGCCACCAGCAGCGCCACCAGGGTCAGGCGCCAGGAGCGTGAATACAGCCACAGCAGCAGGCCGGTGATCAGGAAGGCGATGACGAAAAAGCCGATCACCGTGTTCAGGCCTTCGACCACATCGCCCACCAGCTTGGCAAAGCCGACGATGTTGATTTCGATCTGCGCGTTACTGTAGCGGGCGCGGATGTCTTCCAGGCGCCTGGCGACCTCGGCGTAGTCCACCGGCTTGCCGGTCTGCGGGTCGAGGTCCTGCAGGTCGGCACGGACCATGGCCGACTTCAGGTCGTTGGCCACCAGCCGGCCGATCTGCCCGGAGGCCGCGGCATTGCTGCGCACCTGGGCCAGGTCGCGGGCCGAGCCGTCGAAGCGTGGCGGCACCACTACGTCGCCGAAGAAGCCTTCTTCGGTGATTTCGATGTAGCGCACATTGGCGGTGAACAGCGAGGTCACGCTGGCGCGATTGACCCCGGAGATGAAGAACACCTCGTCGCTGACCTTGCGCAAGGTATCGAGGAACTGCGCGTTGTAGATATCGCCCTCGCCTTTCCAGCGCACGCTGACCAGGAAGCGGTTGGCGCCGGTGAAGTACTGGCTGAAGCGCAGGAAATTGACCATGTACTCATGGCGCACCGGAATCTGCTTGCTGAAGCCCGGGTCCAGTTGTGTGTGCGTGGCGCTGTACCCCAGGCCCAGGCTCAGCAGCACGAACAGCGCCAGCAGGCCCTTGCGCCAGGCCATCAGGCCATCGGCGATACGTTCGACACTGCGTGTCGCCCAGCTTTTAGCATGATTCATTGCCGTCTCTCACTTGCCGAGGGCGGCAACGCTGCCACCGGATTCCTGGAACACCCCACGCTCGCCGCCCACCAGCAGGCGCGAGCCGATCATCACCGCCGAGGTCAAGGTGCCCAGGCCTGCCAGGCGGCCGACATGGAGCAACTGCCCCCGGGCATCGAGCCGCACCAGCGAGCCGCCGGCGCCGACGATCAACAACCCACCCTGCCCGGGCAGCAGCACATGGCCGTACAGCGGCAGCTGGTTGCCGATCGGCAACTGGCGCCAGCTGTCGCCGAAGTCATGGCTGACGAACACATGGCCGCGCATGCCGTAGCTGACCCAATGCTCATCGCTCAGGCGCACCACGCCGAACAGCGAGCCGCTGTAGAACGCCGGCAAGGTCTGCCAGTGCTGGCCGCCATCGCGACTGCGCATCACCAGGCCCTGCTCACCGACCAGCATGCGCCGACCATCGGCGCCGCCATCCAGGCTGTTGAGGTGAGCGCTGTCCACCTCCAGGGCCAGGGCGCGCCAGTTCAGGCCGGCATCGTCGGACTGGTAGAACTTGCCGAAACTGCCATAGGCCAGCACCCGCTCGCCGCCGGCGGCCCAGGCACCGAGCAGCGGCTCGCCCAGTTCATTGTCATGACGCACCTCCTGCCAGTGGCTGCCGCTATCCGTGGAGCGCAGGATCCAGCCGTCGTGCCCGACTGCCAGCAGACGCTGCTGGCCGAGATCGACCAGGGCGGTGAGCGCCACATTGCGCTGCGGCTGGACGGTCGCCGACTGCCAGCTCACGCCCTGGTCATCGCTGACCAGGATGCTGCCGCGCTCGCCGGCGGCCAGCACCCGCTCGCCGACCTTGAGCAAGGCATTGATCTGCACCCGGTCGGTGCGCAGCGGTTCCTCGCCGGGCAGCGGGACAGGACGGGGGGCGAAGGCGTAGCCGATGGTCAGGGCCACCACCAGGCACACCAGGTAACCGATCAACGAGCGCATGGGCATGGCTCCGTTGCTGGGCGGGGGGATACAAGGACATTCATGCGGCCGATCCTCTTGTTCTACTTGCGCGCCCGCGCAGGCTGCGCGGGGCGTGACGGGGCATTGCCTGCACTCGATACTCAGGGTTGGCGGGGTTGGAAACATCGTCCAAATGGCTTACGAATGGTGGGAGCGGGCTTGCCCCGCGATAGCGGTTTGTCAGCCCCTTTGCATCGCGGGGCAAGCCCGCTCCCACCCAAGGCAGGTCTCAAGCCTGGTAGAGAATCACCAGGTCATTGATCACCGACGGCCGCTCCTGGCCCAGCACATGGGTGTGCAGTTCCAGGGTCAGTTGGGTGCCACGTGCCTGCACCTGCACTGCCTTGACCCGTGCCCGGGCATGGATCCGCGCACCCGCCGGTACCGGCGCCGGGAAGCGCAGGCGGTCGGAGCCATAGTTGATCTGGGTGCTGTAGCCGGTGATCTCGAAGCCCAGCGCCAGTTTCATCCGCGACTGCAACACCTGCACCAGCGCACCATGGGCGATGGTGCCGCCAAACGGGCTGCTCAGCCGGGCCTTCTGCGGGTCGGTGTGAATCCAGTAGTCATCCCCCGACAACTGGGCAA
This sequence comes from Pseudomonas sp. BJa5, assembly GCF_030272875.2. Taxonomy (NCBI): domain Bacteria; kingdom Pseudomonadati; phylum Pseudomonadota; class Gammaproteobacteria; order Pseudomonadales; family Pseudomonadaceae; genus Pseudomonas; species Pseudomonas sp. BJa5. The sequence continues at coordinate 33,737 of NZ_JALRNG020000020.1, read as the reverse complement.
AAGCATCGATCAACGCCTGGTCCACCAACACGCTGTTGCTCCAGTCGCTGAACTGCTCGCTGACCAGCGCCTGCAAGCCCTCGGCATCGTCCAGGGCGACCTGCAACGGCGCCGGGCCCGACGCGGCCACCGGCTCACTCGCCTCGAAGGCCGGTGCCTCCAGCGCCGCAACGTCCTTGTCCAGGCCGGTAAAGCGCAGCAGCCGGTTACCCTTGGCATCGACCTCGGCGAACACCGGTTGCAGGCGCATGCCGATCTTGATCTCGTCTTCGTCCAGCCCCACCAGGTTGGTGTTGATGCGCACCCCCTGGTCAAGCTCGACCACCGCCAGCTTCTGCGGCATTTCATCAGCAAAGTCGGGCAAGGTGGCGATGCGGGTCACGGTGTAGCTGTACAAGGTTGCACCGCCGTCGACCGCGCGCCAGCTCAGGTCATGGGCCAGGCACGCCGGGCAATGCCGGCGCGGGTAGAACAGCCACTGCGCACAGGCATTGCACTGCTGGACCAGCAGGTTGCGGGCCTTGAGCCCTTCCCAGAACGGTGCGGAAATCTCGGTGGCCAGCGGCATGGGTTTGTTGTTGGACATGGTCTCAGGCTCCCTGCAGGATCAAGGCGCCCTGCTCGCTCATCACGCCGCCGGTACCGGAGACGTAGACGTTGTCGCAGCGCGTCAGTTGGCGTTCGCCGGCCTGGCCGGCAATCTGGGTGACCGCTTCGATCACCTGGGACATGCCCCCGGCGGAACCGGCCTGGCCGAAGCTGAGCTGACCACCGTGGGTGTTCATCGGGAAGTCGCCGCGCCAGGTCAGGTCGTGTTCGCGGACGAAGGCCATGCCCTCGCCCTTGGCGCAGAAGCCGGCGTCTTCCAGGGTCAGCAAGGCGGTGATGGTGTAGCAGTCGTAGATCTGCGCCGCATGCATGTCACCCGGCTTGAGACCGGCCATGGCGAAGGCGCGCTGCGAGGCCGGGCCGATCGGGGTGTGGAGCATGTCCTTGGCATAGGACGGCGACTTGAACGCCAGGTGCTCGCCAAAGCCTGTGATGAACGCCGGACGCTTGCGGGTACGCGCCGCCACCTCGCGGGAGGTGACGATCAACGCCGCGCCACCGGCCACCGGCATGACGATTTCCAGCACATGCAGCGGGTCGGCGACTTTCTTGCTGGCCAGCACCTGCTCGATGGTCAACGGCTGGCCGAAGAACATCGCCTGGTCGTTGGCCTGGGCATTGAAGCGCTGGTCGACGGCGATCTTGGCCATGGCCCGCGGGTCGTAGCCGTACTGGGCGGCATAGCGCTGGGCGATCATGGCGTAGCCGGTGTTCTGGCCCATGTGCCCATAAGGCAGGTCGAACTCCGCCTCCGGCGCGCCATAGGCGGTGCTGTGCCCGCCAAAGCGCATGGCCCGGGCCATCCAGGCCGGGTCTTCCTCCGGCCCGAACGGCGCCATGCGCGCCGGCAGCACGCACAGCACCGCCTGGCACAGCCCCAGTTCGATGGCCGCCGCCGCGCGCCAGACCATGCCCACCGGGGTGCAACCGCCAAGGTCCACCACTTCGGCGAAGTTCAGTTGCAGGCCCAGGTATTCGGCGGCCATGGCCGGCACGAACACCGACGCTTCGTGAAAGTGCGGGCCGTTGATCACCAGCCCGTCCAGATCCTCGGCACGCAGCCCGGCGTCGGCCAGGGCCCGCGCCGCGAGGTCAGCGACCTGCTCCAGGTGAAACATGCGTGGTGCGGTGGCGTACTTCTCAGGCTTGTATTGCGCAGTGCCGACGATCGCGGCCTGTCCTTTGAGTCCCATAAGTCCCCCTCTTGCAACGGTTTAAATGAAGATTCGGTAGGAGCGGGCTTGCCCCGCGATTGCGTGCTACCAGTCACATCGCATCGCGGGGCAAGCCCGCTCCCACAGCACTCAGAAGGTGTATTTCATCGAGAACGTGGCGTAGTCACGGTCGGCGAACGGCCGCTTGACCGGGTCCGGCGAGCCCAGGTAGCCGACCATGGTCAGGGCCACTTCCAGGTTGCTCAGGTACTTGAAGGTGGTGCCGACGCTGTAGCGTCGGTCGCCCTGCACCCCGGAGATGCTGCCGGCCATGGGTGTCGAGCCACTGAACACGTTGGAGAAGCGCACCGGCACCTCCAGATCCCAGCCCTGGAAAACCCCCGGATAACTGAACGAGGCGCCGAGGGTGTAGGCGCTGGCGTCCTGGCTGCGCCAGGCGGAGCTGGTCTTGTAGGTGAAGTCATCGGAATCTCCCACCAGTGGCGCCAGCGACGGCAACAGGTTGACGCCCTGCAGATTGGGCGCCGCCGAGGCCGACTCGACGCTGTCGGCGCGTACATGAATGATTTCCGCGGTCAGCGTGGTCTGGCTGGCCCAGGGGCGGTCGCCGAGGATGCGCATGGCCGAGACCTGGAACTGCTGGCCCTTGCCCTTGGCCGGCACCGGGCCGAGGCCTGTGTTGACCATGATCGGCGCGCCGTCGCGGTACGACCATTCGGCACCGATCTGGGTCTCGCCCAGCTTGGTCGACAGGCTCAGGCCGGTCAGTTTGATGTCTTCGAAGTAATTGATGCGGTAGCCGTTAGTGGCGAAGGCGAACTGGCCATTGCCCAGGGGCACGGCGTTGTAGCCCACCAGCGCGGTGGCCGGGTTCTTGTCGTGGTAGTTGACATGGAACAGCGCCAGCTCGATGGCCGGTATCGGCCGGTAGCGCACCTGTACGCCCCACTGGCCGCTGTCGCGGGGCTCGTCGGTGCCGCGGTACGGCACGGTGCCGGTGGCGGTGCGGATGAACTCGCGACCCGGCCCGACCACGTCGCTGCTCGACAGGTAGCTGCCCACCGGCGGCAGTTCGGTACCCTTCCACTCGTACTGCACATAAGCACCGAAGGTGACCTGCGGGTTGATCCGGTAGGAACCGGAGAACTGCCCCACCGGCAGCAGAACTTCCTTGACCTCGACCCCGGGCTGCGCCGCCTTCACCGCATCGGAGGGGTTCTGCACGCCGTTGACCCCGGGGTAGTACAGGCTCTCGCCCCAGGACTCGATATGCTTCCCGGCCTTGACGTCGAGCATGGTGTCGTTGTCGAAGCGCCAGCCACCGAACACATAGGCGTCGAGCAGACGGCTGCGACCGCCGCTGTAGTAACGGGTGCGGCTGGTGAACTCGTCGTTGTCACCGCTCTTGTTCACCGTTTGCGGCGAATCGTTGTCGTTGTCCTGGTGGTAGACGTCATCGTAGAAGGTACTGGCGCGCAGCACCGCGCCATAGTTGTCCTGGCGCAGGATCATCTCGCCCAGGGCGCCGATGCGGTTGGTGGTCAGGCTGCCCTGGTCGAAGTTGCGGTTGGCATCGTCGGCGTTGAGGGTCATCAGCCGGTCGCTGGGCTTGCCCACGCGCACGCCCATGCCGTAGCTGGTGGTCACCGACCAGTCGAGGGTCGCGCCGTTGTCGAACTCGATGGTTTCCCCCGACCAGGCCGGCGTCGCCGCCAGTGCCACGGCCAGCGCCAGGCCGGTGGCCTGGAAGGCCTGCGCATCCAGGCCAGTACAATTATTGTTGTTCTTGTCGTTCACACTGACTCTCCTCTAGGGCAACCGCAAAGGCCGCCTGGACTGTTCACCAAGACCGGGACACCGGCGTGCTCAGAACACCCGCTGCGGGTCGGGGGCCACGGCTTGCGCCGGAGCGCGCCGATACCGCCGCAGTTCCCCGTGTTCTTCGCGCACCAGGGCGCCTTCGCTGATGAGGTAGTTGGCATGCGCCAAGGTTTCACCCAGGGCCATCAGTTCGTCGAAACGACCCGACAGCCTGGGAAACAGCACGGCCATCAGCTCGAGCGCGGTACGCGGCTCGTCGCAGCTGGCCAGCATTCGCTCCAGGTGGCCCTGGTGGTGGACCTGCAATTGCGCCAGGCGCTGGTGCAGGTTGAAGAACGGACGCTCATGGGCCGGCAGCACCAGCACGCTGTCGGGCACGCTGCGCAGGCGTTCGAGGGAATCCAGCCAGTCGCGCAGCGGGTCGGCCTCGGGCTCGGTGGCCTGGACGCCGACCGTGGAGGTGATGCGCGGCAGCACCTGGTCGCCGGAAATCAGCAGGCCATCCTCGGCGGCGTACAGGCAGGCATGCTCGGGCGAGTGGCCGCTGCCGATCAGCACCTGCCAGCGCCGATCTCCGATCTTGAGCTCGCTACCCTCGCGCAAGCGCCGAAAGCCCGTGCAATTCAGTGGCCGAAAATGCTTGTTCTGGATCGCCCCATGGAACTCGCCGGCCTGCTCGAGGCTGAAGCCGGCCTTGCGGTAGAAGTCGACAAAGGCCCAGGCCGGCGGCGCCTCGTCCGGCACCTGGACGTGCAGGCTGCGAAACTCGGCGGCGGTCATGTACAGCGGGCAGTGGAAACGCTCGGTGAGCCAGGCCGCCACCCCGGCGTGATCGCTGTGAAAATGCGTGCAGATCACCGCCAGCACCGGCTGGCCCTGGAACACCTCGGCAAACACCCGCTCCCACACCGCGACGGTCTGCGCGGTGTTCATGCCGGTGTCGACCACCACCCAGCCGGCCTCGTGGCGCAGCAGGTAGAGGTTGATATGGTCGAGGCGAAACGGCAGCGGCATGCGCAGCCACAACACACCGTCGGCCACTTCCAGCACCTCGCCGCTGGCCGGCGGCTGCGCCCAGGGGTAGCGCAGGCCGTCGCGCACCTCGGCGTCCCCGCCGTTCATGCCGCACCCCCGGCGAAGGGTTGCAGGCCGGCGCGTTGCAGCACCTCCGGCGAGTACGGCTGATAGCTGCGCGTGTGCTCATCGCGGATGTACAGCGGGTCCTGGCACGCCTCTGGGCAGTAGCCCTGGCGCTGCAGGTCGACCTTGCGCAGCTTGAAGGTGCTGGTCAGGTCGGCCGCGGCGCTGACCCGCACGAACACCGGCGCCGCGTAGCGTGGCAGGGACTGCTCGGTGAGGGCATAGAAGGCCTCGGGGTCGAAGCATTGCCCTGCCTGCATCAGCACCGCCGCCATGCCGGCGCGGCCTTCGTGGCCGGGCACCTGCACGCCGTAGATATTGATCAGCTCAAGGCCCGGCAGGTCGCCCAGGGCATCGGCCACTTCCTGGGTCGAGACGTTCTCGCTCTTCCAGCGGAAGGTATCGCCGATGCGATCGACGAAGTAGCAGTAGCCGTCGCGGTCCTCGCGCAGCAGGTCGCCCGAGCTCCAGTAGGCATCGCCTTGGCGGAACACGTTGCGGCGAATCTTGCCTTCGCTGGCTTCAGCCGAGGTGTAGCCCTCGAAACGCCCGCCGCCGATGTCCGGGTGATCGACGATAAAGCCCATGGCCTCGCCCACCTCGCCCACTTCGCACAGCTGATAGAAGCCCTGCGCGTCCCGTGGATGGCAGTCGTTCTCCACGTCGTAGCGCACCAGACGCAGGTTGGTGCGGCTCCAGTCCGGCACCCGCCCGCAGGAGCCGGCGTAGTTGTCGACGTTGATCAGGTTGGCATTGGCCTCGGTGGCGCCCCAGCCTTCGAAGATCTGGATCGGCCCGAAGCGCTCGACCCAGCGCTGCCAGGATTCCGGGGTCAGGCCGGCGCCGAGCATGCAGCGCAGGCTGTGCTCACGCTCGCCTTCGACCAGCGGCTGGTTGAGCAGGTAGCGGCAGATTTCGCCGATGTACTGGAACACGCTGATGCGCTGCTGACGCACATCCTTCCAGAACTCGCGCACGCTGAACTTGCGCCGCACCACGATGCTGGCACCGGCGCGCAATGCCGTGGAGGTCACCGAGGTCGCCGCCGCGCCGTGGTACAGCGGCAGGCAGCAATAGAACACGTCTTCGCAGGTGGCTTTGAGCGTCACTTCCATCACGTCGCCCGACGACAGCCAGCGCATGTGACTGTAACGCGCTGCCTTGGGCAGGCCGGTGGTGCCGGAGGTGAAGATCAACAGGGTCGGTGCCTGGGCCTCGATGCCGGCGCGCATGTCCCGTGGGAAGGCGCTGGCGGGGGCGCTGTCCAGGCGCGCGGCAAAATGGCCGTCCACCCCCTTGGGCAGCGCTGCATTCCAGGGGTTCTCGGCATCCGGCACCAGCCAGTAGGACAACGCCGGCAGCTCGTCGCTGGCCTGCAGGTTGGCCAGGCATTCCTCGCCGACCACCACGGCCTTGGCGGCGGTGGTCTCAAGGGCATGCTGCAGGGCGCGTCCGTTGACCTGAGTGTTGATGAAGGCGACCACCACGCCGAGCTTGACCAGCCCGAACCAGGTGCAGAAGAATTCAGGACGATTCTCCATCAGCAGCGCGCAGACATCGCCGGCGCGCAGGCCCTTGGCGTAGAAGGTGTGGGCCATCTGGTTGGCCCGGGCGTCGACCCGGGCATAGCTGTAGGGCTGCCCGGCGTAAATCAGGAAAGGCCGCTCGCCTTGCGTGCGCGCCTGTTCTTCGAAGCGGTCGGCCAGGGTGTAGTGATCCCGTGGCTTGATCTGCGCACTGGCGGCGGCGCGCTGGTCGAGCAGCGCCTGGGTCTGCTCGCGGGGCACCACCACGCCGGGCATCAGGTTGGCGTTTTGAATCGAGCTCATGGCGTCACCTCCAGGCTGGCGGTCTGAAAGGCCGGATAATCCGAGTAGCCGCGCGCCCCCGGGGTGTAGAGGGTGTGACGGTCGAAGCCGGCCAGCGGCAGGCCTCGCTGCAGGCGCTCGACCAGGTCCGGGTTGGCGATGAAGTGCCGGCCGAACGACACGGCATCGCCCTCGCCCGCTTGCAGCGCGGCCCTGGCCGACTCGCCGTCGAAGCCGTCATTGAGGATCAGGCCGCTGCTGTGGTGCTGGCGCGCCAGGGCGAAGGCATCGAGCCCCGGCAGCGGCGAGCGCATGATGTGCAGGTAGGCCAGGCCCAGCGGCGCCACGGCTTCGCACAAGGCCGCCGCGGTGGCCGCCGGATCGGCGTCGTCGATGTCGTTGTAGGGGTTGCCCGGGCACTGGCGATAACCGACGCGGCCGGCGCCGATGGCCGCCGCCATGGCTTCGAGCACCTCTTTGGCAAAGCGCACGCGGTTGGCCGCACTGCCGCCGTAGGCATCCTCGCGACGGTTGCTGCCAGAGGCCATGAATTGCATCGGCAGGTAGCCACTGGTGCAGTGCAGCTCGACGCCATCGAACCCGGCTTCACGGGCATTGATGGCCGCCTGGCGATAGTCGCCGATCACCTCGGCGATGCCGTCCAGGGTCAGTGCCTGGGGTTCGTCGGTATCGACCATGCCGGCCACATCGGTGAACAGCCGGGTGCCTGCGCGCAGCGCCGACGGCGCCACGGTGGCTGCGCCCCGGGGCTTGTTGTGATGGCTGGCGGCGCGGCCCACGTGCATCAGTTGCAGCACGATGCGCCCGCCGCGTTCATGCACCGCGTCGGTCACCTGGCGCCAGGCCGCCACCTGCTCGCGGCTGTAGATCGCCGGGGTGCGGCAGTAGCCCAGGCCGCTGGCCGAAGGCGCGGTGCCCTCGGCGACGATCAGCCCGGCACTGGCGCGCTGGCGGTAGTACTCGACCATCTCGGCGCCAGGCACGGCATCGCTGCCGGCACGGCTGCGGGTCATCGGCGCCATGACAATGCGGTTGGCCAGTTGCAGGTCGCCCAGACGCAGCGGCTCGAACAAGATGCTCATGTCAGCTCCTTCACTTCTTGGAAATTCCCGGCTATGCCAGAATCGCGCTGCACGGCGGCAGGGATCGCGCAATGCCGGAGATGGGCCGAATGATTGACCCGGGGCTGTCACGAAACATCGTCCGTCAAGACTAGATTTTCAGCACAGGGGCGAGGTGTTCGAAACTGGTCTGAACGGACGATGAAAAAGCCTGGATGGGCCCCGATGCTGCTCACTTCAGGTAGGAGCGGGCTTGCCCCGCGATTGCGTTTTGCCAGGTAGATCGCAATCGCGGGGCAAGCCCGCTCCCACAACCAGAAACAAGACCGGGAGCACCCGCTGTGAACACCTCGACCCCTGTGACATGGCGCACGCACTATGCGTTGTTCGTGCTGGCCGCCATCTACGTCTTCAACTACATCGATCGCCAGCTGATGGCGATCCTGATCGAGCCGGTGAAGCTTGAATTCGGCATTTCCGACACCGGCATCGGCCTGCTCTCGGGGGTGACCTTCGCGGTGTTCTACACCCTGTTCGGCTTCCCCCTGGGACGCCTGTCCGACCGCATCGGACGCAAGCCGGTGATTGCCCTGAGCTGCATCGCCTGGAGCCTGATGACCATGCTCTGTGGCCTGGCCGGCAGCTTCCTGATGCTGGTGCTGGCGCGCATTGGCGTGGCGGTGGGCGAAGCCGGCGGCACCGCGCCGTCGGTGGCCATGGTCTCCGACCTCTATCCGCCGCGGCGGCGCTCCACGGCCCTGGCGGTGCTGATGCTCGGCTCGAGCCTGGGCGCAGTGGTGGGCCTGGGCCTGGGTGGCTGGATTGCCCAGCACCATGGCTGGCGCCTGGCCTTCCTGTTGATCGGCGCACCGGGGATCTTCCTCGGGCTGTTGTTGCTGCTGACCGTGCGCAGCCCGAAACCTGCCGCTGCGGCCGTGCAGGTGGCGGCGCCACAGCAAGGCTGGTTGAAGACCCTGCTGGAGCTGCTGCACATGCCGTCGTTTTTCTGGCTGGTGCTGACCGGCGGCGCGGCAGCCATCGCCGGCTATGCCATCGGCACCTGGAGCCCGAGCTTTTTGATCCGCTCCCATGGCCTGAACGTGCAGCAGGCGGGCTTTCTGGTCGGCGTGGTCGGCGGCAGCGGCGCGGCCCTCGGCACCCTGGCCTGCGGCCTGGTCACCGACCGCATGGCCCGTCGCGATGCCGGCTGGCAGATCGGCGTGCCGTTGCTCGGCACCCTGGTCAGCATCCCCTTCGCCCTGGCCTACTTCCTCTGGCCCCAGGGCACGCTGCTGCAGGTAGGCGGCATCGATGTGCCGACGGCGTTCCTGTTCTACAGCGTGTTCGCCTTCTTCGGTGTGTGGTGGGCAACACCGTGCCTTGGCGCCATCACCCACCTGTTCCCGGCCACCCGCCTGGCCCAGGCGACCTCGATCTTCGTGATGTCCATGACCCTGCTCGGCGTGGGCGTGGGGCCGTTGCTGATCGGCGTGCTCAGTGATTTCTTCGTGCCGACCCTAGGCGCTGAGTCGTTGCGCTATGCGCTGGCGGCGTCGGTGTCGATGCTGGTGCTGGCGGCGGTGTTCCTGGCGCTGGCGTTGCCGGGCTATCGCCGGCAGTTGCGTGAGCCGGCAACCGCAAAAGTCGCCGCAGGCGCAGTCACAGCCTGAAGCCATGTAGCCGCTCCCACCCTGTGGGAGCGGGCTTGTCCCGCGATTGATCTCACCGCCGCATCGCGGGGCAAGCCCGCTCCCACAGGGCCGCAGCGGCTACACGTGAATCACATCCAGCCTTATGCCTTAGAGCAGCCGGGTCAGCAGCTTGATCACGACCAGGTGCAGCGGATAGAACCAGTACCCCCACTTCCCCACCGGCCATACCCGAGCCTTGTACGGCCTGCGCAACAGCCACAGCCCCAGCGCCGCCGACAGCAACGCCACCGCCAGGATCATCAACGCTATCGGTTGGGCCACGTTGCTGCGTACCCAATGGTTGGTCAGGTTCCCCGCCACCGCGATAAACCCGGGCACCAGCCAGGTGCCCCTGCCCCCGCGCAGCGCCAGCACGAACGCCGCCGGCAGTAACACGCCCGGCCAGCCATACATCAGAACATCCGCCGCCAGCAGCGCCACCAGCACCACGCCCAGGGCCATGAGCCGACGGTGATGCTGCACGCCCAGGGCCAGCAGCAGGCCCAAGGTCAACGTCGGCATGATGCTGAAGGTGCCGGAACCGACGTCCAGCGCGCGGTAGGGCCACTCGGACAGCAGCGAAAACGCCACCATCCAGCCCAGATAGCGGCCATTGGCGGCGGTAAACAGCTGCCCTGGCGTCGAGCGTGCGACATTGGCGGCGATGCCCAGGCAGAACAGCGGGAACGCCAGGCGCCCGACCACGTACAGCCAGTCGGCCGTGGGCATGAGAAAGCGCAGGTGATCGGCGACCATGGTCAGCATTGCCAGCCACTTGAGCAGATCCAGGCCTGCCGAACGCTGGGGTGTGGGGGGCATGGGCGTCCTTGGATGCGTGCGGGGATCAGCTCACAGCATAGGAGGCCTGGCGGCCAAACGAAAAGGCCCCATCGCGGGGCAAGCCCGCTCCTACCCGGTAGGAGCGGGCTTGCCCCGCGATGGGGCCGGTGCGATCAGCTCAGCGCCCGATCGCGCGTGCCGCGTCGGAGGTGTACATGTCGGCGGTGAACTTCGACTCGTTGAGGATCGGGCCTTTCTTCGCCTCGTTGGTCATGCCATACCCGGTGTACTGCCCCGAGTTCAGGTCCATGAAGAACTGCGAGCCGGCCTGCCAGCCACTCATGTCCGGGTGGTAGTAGTAGTTGATCATTGCGTGCTTCCACAACTGCCCACGGGCATCGTAGTTGTCGGCCATCACCGCGTTCCAGGTGTCCTCGTCGATGAACAGGACGCGCTTGCCATAGACATGGCGGTAGCCTTCCTTCAGGTCAGCCTCCAGCACCCACACCCGGCGCAGTTCATAACGCATGTACTCGGGGTTGGGGTGGTTGGGGGTGAGCAGCTGCGCGTACTTGACGTTGGCGGCGTTGGCCTTGAAGGCGTTGGCCGGGCTGTAGATCTCGCGCTTGCCGACCAGCTTCCAGCTGTAGCGCTCGGGTGCGCCGTTGAACAGGCGGTCTTCGTCGACGGTCATGGTGCCGTTGGTGCCGATCATCGGCTGGTCATAGCCATAGCCCGGCATCTGCCGCACGCGCCGGGTGGACGGGCTGTAGGCCCAGGCCTGGCGCGGGTTGGTGGCGAAGTTGTAGGGCTCGTGGGCGATGCTGATCACGCCGTTGTCGCGGGCCGGCTTGAGCGTGGTGTTGTAGCTCATCGCCTGGACCTTGTCCTCGGTCTTGGGCTCGACCGTCGGCGAGTTGGCCTGGGACAGGTTGCGCGCATGGGCACGGCCCCAGCCGATGCTGCCGTTGGGCAGTACCGAGGCGAGGTCGCTGATCTTTTCCTCGGTGTAGGCGCGCGCCGGCAACTGGTGGTTCCACAGCAGTTCCATGCCGGTCTTGGGAATCGGGAACGGCACCTGGCCCAGGCCTTCGATACCCAGCCCGTCGTTGACCAGGCGGGCATTGAGGGCGTTGTACTTGACCCGTTCGCAGACGTAGTCCGGGTAACGGAAATCCCTGTGCCCCGGGTAGATGTTCATCTTGTAGCTGTCGGGGTATTTCTTCAGCAGGGCCTTCTGCCCCTCGGTCAGGCGCGATTCGTACTGGGCCATGTTCTGCGCGGTGATCACCAGGATCGGCTTCTCGGCAGCGTACGGGTCCACCGGCTGGTCGCCGGAGAACTTCACATGGTTCCAGCCCGGCACTTCGCCTAGGTACTTGCCGGTGTAAGGCGGGATGCTGCCATCGGCGTTGCCGGCTTTTTCGGCGCCGACGCAGGTCAGCTCCTTGCCCAGTTTGTCGGCTTCCTGGGGCGACACCTGCGCCGCTGCGCTACCGACCAGGCCGGTATTGACCACCATCGCGGCCGCGAGCACGGCACCTGTTGTTGTTATTTTCATGTATTGCCTCCTTCGCTGATAAGGCTTTCGGTTAGTACCCATTCTTCGCGTTCTGGCGGCGTATTCATCGTCCGGAAAGACTAAGAATCGAACGTGCCGACCGATTGCTGCAGTTGGGCCTTGAGCACTTTGCCGGTGGCGTTGCGCGGCAACGGCGTGGCGTGCAGGTAGACCCGGGCCGGCACCTTGTAGGCCGCCAGGCGAGCGGCGATATAGGCCTGGATGGCGCCCGCCTCCAGGTGGGGTTCAGCGCGCACCGCCAGGGCCACCGCCTCGCCCAGCTGGCTGTCGGCGACGGCAAAGGCCGCCGCCTCCTGCACCCCGGGCATGTCGCCGATGCAGGCCTCGATCTCGGCCGCGGAGATCTTCTCGCCGCCACGGTTGATCAGGTCCTTGACCCGTCCGCTGATACACAGGAAGCCCTCGTCGTCGAGGTAGCCGGTGTCGCCAGTGTCGAGCCAGCCACCGCGCAAGGTCGCGGCGCTGTCCGCCGCCAGGTTCCAGTAGCCGCTCATCAGGGTCGGCGAGCGCAACCAGATCAGCCCGGGACTGCCCGCCGGCAATGGGTGCTGCGGGTCATCGCCGATGCGCACATCGACGATCGGCAGCGGCCAGCCGCAACTGCCCGGTTTGTAGACGAACTGGTCGCCACCGATAGCGGCGCCGATGCCATTGCTTTCGGTCAGGCCATAGCCGCTGCCGCCAATGGCATCGGGCTTGCGTTCGATCATGCTGGCCAGCAGGCTGCTGGACGACGCCCCGCCGCCCAGGCCGAGGCCGAACAGGCTGGCGGTGTCGGCGCCACCGAAACGCGGCGAGGCCAGCAACTGCTGCATCATCACCGGCGCACCGTTGAACTGGGTGCAGCGCTCGTCACGGATCAGGTCCAGCGCCCGCTCCACGTCCCACTTGTACATCAGCACCAGGCGCCGGCCGGCACGCAGGGCCAGGAGGAACTGCGCATGCAGGCCACTGACATGGAACAGCGGCACCGCCATCAGGGTGGTCGGCGCCAGGCCGCTGTTGATCACCACGCCGATGCGCTCGGGCGAGCTCATGGCACAGAACGCGCCCTGGAACTCCAGCGCCGTCAGTGCCTGGCAGATCGCCCGGTGGCTGGACAGCACGCCCTTGGCGCGGCTGGTGGTGCCGGAGGTGTAGAGGATCAGCGCCGCAGCATCGGGGTCGAGCTGCAGGCTCGGCACCGGCAACGGCGGCGCGGCCAGCAGGTCCTCGTAGCGCAGGCAATGCTCGGACAGTACCTGGTCGGCTGCGGTGCCGACGACGATGGTCGACAGCGACCCACTCCCCAGATCGCCGCCCAGTACCCGCAGGCGTGCCTCGTCACACAGCAGCAGGCAGGCGCCACTGTCCTGCAGGCCGTGCAGCAGCTCGTCGCGCAGCCCCCAGCTGTTGAGCGGCACGCACACCGCGCCACAGCGCTGGATCGCGGCAAAGGCCACCAGCCAGGCCGGCTGGTTGCGCATGGCGATGGCCACCCGCGCACCGGGTTGCAGCTTGAAGGAACCGATCAATTGCCCGGCCAGGCGGTCGACCTGATCGAAATACTGGGCGAAGGTCAGGCGCTGCTCCTGCCACACCAGGAACTCACGGTCGCCATGCACGCGACCGGCGTCGATGGCCTGCAACAGGTCCGGCGCGGTGTGGCGAAATCGACGGGGGCCGCCGTCTTCGGGGCTCACTACTTCAAAGGGCGAACCTGGGGCGATCAGCTGCGCCCAGGCCTGGCGCCAGCGTTGTTCACTCATGCTCTGCCCCCTGGGCCAGGGCCCCGTAGCGCTGGCAATGAAAGTCGCGATCGCCCAGGGTTGCCTGGGCCACACGCACGCGCTTGAGGTACAGGCCCACGTCCAGCTCGTCGGTCACGCCGATGCCGCCGTGCATCTGCACCGCCTCGTTGCAGACCTTGATCGCGGTATCCCCGGCTTTCCACTTCGCCAGGCTGACCAGGCGGCCACGGGCGGCGGCATCCAGCGTGTCGTCATCCAGTGCCGACAGCGCCGCCATGACCGCACTGCGGCTCAGGGCCAGGTCGATGTACAACTGCGCGGCGCGGTGCTGCAGGGCCTGGAAGCTGCCGATCGGGGTGTCGAACTGCACCCGGGTCTTGAGGTACTCCAGGGTGGTTTCGAACAGCTGCTCGGCGGCGCCCAGCAGCTCGGCGGCCAGGCACGCACGGCCACGGTCCAGGGCCAGGTCGAGGCTGGCCCAGCCCTCGCCCGCCTGGCCGAGCAAGGCCTCGGCGCCGACCCGCACCTGCTGCAATTGCAGGCGTGCGCAGTTGCGCGCATCGATCAGCGGCAAGGCGCTGACACTCAGGCCCGGCGTATCGGCCGGCAGCAGGAACAGGCTGATGCCCTGGGGATCGCCGGCAAGCCCGGCCACCCGCGCCGCCACCAAGTAGGCATCGGCGCCGAGGCCATCGAGCACCCAGTACTTGTCGCCATTGAGGCAGTAACCATTCCCATCGGCCCGGGCCTGCAGCGCAGTGCCTTGCGGGGCGTGGCGGGCCTGCTCGTCCAAGGCCAGGGCCAGGCGCAGGTCGCCGGCGATCAGCGGCGCCAGCCAGCGGTCCTGCTGCGCGGCATCGCCGGCCAGGTGCAAGAGCGAACCGCCCAGCACCACGCTGGACAGCAAGGGCGTGGCCGCCAGGTTACGGCCGATGGACTCGAAGATCGGCCCCAGGCCCATGCAGCCGAAATCCAGCCCGCCCAGTTGTTCGGGGAAAGGAATGGCGCTCCAGCCCAGCGCTACCGCATCGCGCCACAACTGCGGATCGAAGCCAGTCGCGCTGCCCTCGTCACGCAACCGGCGCTGGGCGGCAACCGGGCTGCGGGCGGCAAGAAAGTCCCTTGCGCTGTCGGCCAGCAGGCGCTGCTCGTCGCTGTAGACCAGGTTCATGGCGTCACTCCTTTCTTGGCTTCGGGCAGGCCAAGCACGCGCTTGGCAATCACATTGAGCTGGACCTCCGACGCGCCGCCGGAGATGGTCAGGGCATAGCTGTTAAGCCAGCCGCGGGTAATGGCCATTTGCGAGTCGTTGCCAGCCTCGGCCTGCCAGCCCATGGCATGGCCACCCATGAGGTCGAGCAGCACCTCGAACTTGTCGCGCTCCTGCTCGGTGTGCACCAGTTTCATGATCGCCATCAGGCCGCTGATGTCGTCGCCGGCCTGGGCTGCCTGGCCCATGCGCTGCACGGTCAGGTCATAGGCACGTTCGTTCATCGCGCAGGCCAGGGCGCGCCCCTGCAGCACGTGTTCGCCCTGCCCTTGCGGACACGGCAGGTACTGGCGCAGCAGGGCCAGCAGGTCGACATGGGACGGCAGGCTGATTTCACCGAACTTGGACATGGCCTTGCGTTCGTGCTGGAGCAGGCGCTTGGCCAGATTCCAGCCGCCGTTGAGCGGCCCGATCAGTTGCGACTTGGGCACCTTTACAGCGTCGAAGAACACCTGGCAGAACGCCGACTTGCCGCTGATCAGATCGATGGGCACCGGGTTGACGCCGGGGCTGCGCATGTCCAGTACGATCAGGCTGATGCCTTCATGCTTGGGCGCGGCCGGGTCGGTGCGCACCAGGGCGTACATCCAGTCGGACTTGTCGCCGTAGGAGGTCCAGATCTTGCTGCCGTCGACCACGAAGTGATCGCCGGCATCGCGGGCGCTCATCTTCAGGCTGGCCAGGTCGGAGCCGGCGTTGGGTTCGGAGAAGCCCTGGCACCAGCGCACCTCGCCACGGGCCATGGGCGGCAGCAAGGTGCGTTTCTGTTCCTCGCTGCCGAACTCCAGCAGCAACGGGCCGAGCATCCAAACGCCCAGGTTGATCTGCGGCGGCCGGCACTTGAGGCGGCGCATTTCGCCCTCCAGCACGGCCAGTTGCTCGGCGTCCAGGCCGGCGCCGCCGTAGGCCTGCGGCCACTCGGGGCAGAACCAGCCCTTGTCGCGCATGCGTTCGAACCACAGCTGCGCATCGCTGCTGGGAAACTGCGGCTGCTGCGCGCCCCAGACCACGTCGCCCTCGCCCATGGCGGTGCGCATCGATGGCGGGCAGTTGGCCTCAAGCCAAGCCCGGGTGTCGTGCCTGAATTGCTCGATGGTGCTCATATGATTGACCCTTGTTTTTGTTTGATTGTGGGAGCGGGCTTGCCCCGCGATTGCGGTGTGTCAGGCAAATCGCGATCGCGGGGCAAGCCCGCGCCCACAGGCGCTAGCGCTGTGGACGCGGCATGCCCAGGCCGAACTGGGCGATCAGCTCACGCTGGATCTCGTTGGTGCCGCCGCCGAAGGTCACCGTCACCGAGGCGCGCACTTCGTACTCCAGGTCGCCCTGCAGCAGCGCCGCGGCCGTGCCGCTGCGCAGCGCGCCGTTGGCGCCGAGGATGGCGGCCAGGCGACGAAGGATCTCGATGGCCGACTCCGAGCCGTAGACCTTGGTGGTCGAGGCCAGCGCCACGTCTACCCGGTCGCGTTCGAGGTCGGCGGCGATCCTGAAGTTGATCAGGCGCATGGCTTCAAGGCGCGCATAGCACTCGGCCAGGGAGGTTCGCACCCAGGCCTTGTCCACCGCCCGGCGTCCCTGCTCGTCGCGGCTGCGCGCCCACAGGTAGACCCGGCGGAACAGCCCGGCGACCTTGTCCGACCAGGAGCCCAGGCCCAGGCGCTCGTGGTTGAGCTGCGCGGTGATCAGCTTCCAGCCGCCGTGCAGCTCGCCCACCAGCATGTCGCGGGGCACGCGCACGTTGTCGTAGTAGGTGGCGGCGGTCGGGTTGCTGGTGGTCGGGATCAGGGTGCTGGAGAAGCCCGGCAACTGGGTGTCGAGGATCAGGATCGACACGCCCTTGTGCCGCGCCCGCTCAGGATCGGTGCGCGCTGCCAGCCAGATGTAGTCGGCCGACTCGGCACCGGAGGTCCACAGCTTGTTGCCGTTGACCACGAAGTGCTCGCCGTCGAGCCGGGCGCTGGTCTTGAGTACCGCCAGGTCGCTGCCGGCACCGGGTTCGGAATAGCCGATGGCGAACATGATTTCGCCCCCTGCGATGCCGGGCAGAAAGCGCTCTTTCTGCGCAGCGCTGCCATGGGCGATCAGTGCTGGGCCGACGGTGCTGATGGTCACGAACGGCAAGGGCGCGCCAGCGATATTGGCCTCTTCGAAGAAGATCAACTGCTCGGTGGCGGCATAGCCCTGGCCGCCGTGTTCCTTGGGCCAGCCGACCGCCAGCCAGCCGTCGCGGCCCATCTGCCGCACGGTCTGGCGAAACAGCTCGCCGCCCTCCTGGCCGCGCAGTTGCTCGCGCAGGTGCGGGGTCATCAGGGCCTGGAAGTAGTCGCGCACCTTCAGGCGCAGCTGCTGTTGCTCGGGAGTGAGATCGACGAACATGAGCTGCTCCTTAGGCTGCGCCGAGAATCAGGCCGCTGGTGGGCACGCCGGTACCGGCGGTGACCAGCACGTTGTGCACATCGGCCACCTGGTTGACCGCCGTGCCGCGCACCTGGCGCACCGCTTCGGCAACGCCGTTCATGCCATGGATGTAGGCTTCGCCCAGCTGGCCGCCGTGGGTGTTGATCGGCAGCTTGCCGCCGCGGGCATGGTGGCCGGCGCGGATGAACTCCTTGGCCTCGCCGCGCGGGGCCAGGCCGAACTCTTCCAGTTGCGGCAGCACGAACGGGGTGAAGTGGTCGTAGATCACCGCGGTCTGCAGATCCTCCGGGCCGAGCTTCGACTGGCGGTACAGCTCGCGGGCCACCACGCCCATCTCCGGCAGGCCGGTGATGTCGTCGCGGTAGAACGAGGTCATGATCTGCTGGCCGTCGGTGATGCCCTGGGAGCCGGCCTTGATGATCACCGGTTTGTTCGGCAGGTCGCGGGCGCGCTCGGCCGAGGTGATGACCATGGCCACCGCGCCGTCGGATTCCTGGCAGCAGTCGAGCAGGTGCAAGGGCTCGCAGATCCAGCGCGAGGCCTGGTGTTCTTCCAGGGTGATCGGTTTGCCGTGGAAGAACGCCGCCGGGTTGGTCGCGGCAAAGTCGCGCACCGCCACCGCCACCCGGCCGAAGTCTTCGGAGGTGGCGCCGTAGGTGTGCATGTAGCGCTGGGCGAACATGCCGACCCAGGCCGCCGGGGTGTGGAAACCGTGGGGCATGTACCAGCCGTAGTTGACGTTCTCGAAGATCGGCGTCGAGGCAAAGCCGTAGGTGCCGGTGCCGAAGCGGTACCAGGAGCGTTCGTTCATCGCCCGGTAGACCACCACCACCTTGGCCACCCCGGTGGCCACCGCCATGGCCGCATGCATCACCGGCCCGCAGGCCGCGCCGCCGCCGTGGGGCACCTGGGAGAAGAACTTGACGTCCTTGCAGCCGAGCAGGCGGGCGATCTCGTACTCGGGCACCTTGTCCACCGAGTAGGAGCTGAAGCCCTCGACCTCGGAAGGGTCGATGCCGGCGTCCTTGAGCGCGCTCAAGGTGGCTTCCATGGCCAGGTGCAGCTCGGTGCGCCCGGAGTTCTTGGAAAATTCGGTGGCGCCCAGGCCGACAATGGCGGCGCGCCCGCTGATCGATGAATCGGTCATCTGTGTGTCTCCCGCTGTCAGGGCAGGATCAGCGCGACCGTGCCGGTCACGTGATTGCCCATGGAATTCTTGCCGCTCAGGGTCACTTCCACCGTGCGGGTGGCCGGGTCCTGGCGGGTCACGCTGCCGTTGAAGGTCATGCAGTCGCCGGGGTAGTTGGGCGCACCGAGCTTGATCTTCAGCGACACGAACTGCGCCAGCGGGCCGGCCCAGCCTTCGACGAAGCGCTGGACCAGGCCATTGGTGGTGAGGATGTTCATGAAGATGTGCTGCGAGCCCAGGGCCTTGGCCGCTTCCAGGTCGTGGTGACCGGGGAAGTAGTCGCGGGTGGCGATCGCGCCGCCGGTGATCAGGCCGACGGTGATGGGAATCGCCAGCGCCGGCAACGCTTCGCCGGGCTGCACGTCTTCAAAGCGCTTGGTGTTCTTCGAGGTCATATTTCCATCCCAGCTTGTCGTTATCGCCCAGCCAGTCGCCGAGGCGTTCCAGGCATGCCGCCGATCCTCCCAGGGCAAGGCCCAGGGCACGGCTCCAGTAGAGAAAGCGGTGAATCGGGTACGTCAGGTCGACGCCGATACCGCCATGCACATGCTGCGCGCTGTGGCCGATGCGGTGCCCGGCCTCGCAGGCCAGCCAGGCCGTGGCCAGGGCTTCGCAGGGCGCGGCAAGGCCGGCGTCGAGCCGGTAGCAGAGCTGCCAGAGCGCACTGCGCAGGGCTTCCAGGTCGATGTGCGCATCGGCCATGCGCATCTGCACGGCCTGGAAGCTGCCGATCGGCCGGTCGAACTGCTCGCGTTCGCTGACATAGGCCACGGTGCGGCGGATGTGCGCTTCGCTGACGCCCAGTTGCAAGGCCGCCAGCGCCGCCTGCACCCGTGGCTCCAGCCAGTCCAGCGCTGGTCCCGGCAACAGCTGTTCAGCGCTGATGCGCAGGCCTTCGATTTCGATCTCGGCCACCGGCTCGCCATGGGTGAGCACGCCGGGCACACGACGCACCTGCGTCGCGCTCAGATCGATCAGCACCAGTCGCGGCTGGCCCTCGGCCTCGGCCAGCACCAGCGCCGCTTGGGCCTGTTGGCCGAAGGCGAGCGCGGCGACCTTGCCATCCAGCACCCAGCCGCCTTCGCAAGGCCGGGCGTGCAGGTCGATGCCGCAGGCACTGGCACGGGCTTCGATCGACAGGGTCAGCAGTACCTCGGCGCTGGCCGCCCGCGCAGCCCAGCCCGCCGCCTCGCCCAGGGCGAAGTGCGCCAGGGTCGCCGCCGCCAGTTGATGACGCCACAGCGGCACCTGGCCCAGGCTGCGGCCCTGGGCCTGGAGCACCAGCATCAATTCGGTGATGCCCAGGTCGCTGCCGCCGGCCTGTTCGGGAATGGCCAGGGCATGCAGGCCGGTCTCCACGCACAGGCCCCAGAGGTCGGCCATCATCGCTTCGCCGCTGCTGTCCCACTGGCGCAGGGCATCGTCGTCGCAATGGTCGGTGAACAGGCTGTCGGCCATCTCGGCGATGGCGCGCTGGTCTTCGCTCAGTTCGAAGTCCATGCACCCTCCTCGGCCGGCACGGGCCGGAACAGCGGCAGGGTCAGCTGCTCATCGAAGGTCTGGAACTCGACCTGCAGGCGCTGGCCGATCTTCAGTTGCCCGGGTTCGACGCCGACCAGGCCGGCGATCAGGCGCACGCCCTCTTCCAGTTCGATCAGGCCGATGGGGTTGGGATGCTCGAACGGCGCGACCACCGGGTAGTGCATGACCACGAAGGAATACAGGCTGCCGCGGCCACTGGCCTGGACGCTGTCCCAGTCGAAGCTGTGGCACTTGATGCACACTGGCGCCGGAGGATGACGCAAGGTGGCGCAGGCGGTGCAGCGCTGGATCAGCAACTGCCCCTTGGCGCAGCCGTCCCAGAAGAAGCGGGTGTCGTCGCTGATACCAGGCAGTGGCCGCTTGGCCACCACCGGTGCTTCAACGGCAGGTGCCGGGGCAGCAGCGGCCGGACGGAACTTGAATACGCGGAACAGCAACTCGCCCACCGGCTCGTCGCCGCCGGCCTTCTCGACGAAATGGCTCATCACCAGGGTGACGAAGAAACCGGTGCCCAGGGCGGTGGTCTTCTCGTCGCCCACCGACTCCAGGCGGGTGGTGTAGTACAGCTTTTCGCCCAGGCGCAGCGGCCGGGTGAAGCTCAGCTCGGAGTTGACCGCCACCGTCGAGGTGTAGCCCTCGGCCTCGAACAGCTTGAGCACCTCGTAGGGGTTCTCGTCGGTGGAGCCCGGCGGGTAGTTGTTGGCGTGAAAGCCCTCCAGGGTCCACACCTGGAGCATCGCCGGCGGCGCGATCAGGCCTTCGTGGACGGTTTCAAGGGCCACGGCGGGGTCGGTGTAGAGGGGGTTTTCCACGCCCATGATCTCGCACCACTGGCGAATCATCGGCGCGTTGACCTCGTCCCAGGCATACACCCGCCCGTACTGGCGCCCCACCAGGGCGCTCACATTGGACAGCAATTGTGGATCTGCCACAGTCGTCTCCTGCAAAGTGAGGGCAGCACCCGGTACCCGGGCGCTGCCGGGGTGAATCAGGTCGGCAGCACCTGGGCCGCGTCGAGAAAGGCCGGACGCTCGCCACCGCCGTGCAGCAGCAGGTTGCAGCCACTGGCGTAGGCGGCGAGCGGCGAGGCCATGTACAGGCAGGCGTTGGCGATGTCTTCGGCCACCGCCATGCGCCCGGCCGGAATGCCGGCGCTGACCGCAGCGATGCCGGCGTCGGTGCCGTAGTGCAGATGCGCCTGCTCGGTCAGCACCAGGCCGGGGCTGACCGCCACCACCCGCACCTTCGGCGCCCACTCCACCGCCAGCGATTGCACCAGCGCCAGCACCCCGGCCTTGGCCGCGCCATAGGCGGCAGTGCCTGGCGAGGAACGCAGGGCGCTGATGCTGCCGATAAACAGGATGCAACCGCCTTCGGCCTGCGCCTGCATCAGCCGGTTGGCGTGCTGGGCGACATTGAAGGGGGCGATCAGGTTGAGGCGGATGATGCTCTCGTGAAACCGTGGCGATGCCTCGGCGGCCGGTGCCCGGGGGCTACCGCCGGCGTTGTTGACCAGCACATCGAGACGGCCATATTCATGGCGTATCGTGTCGAACAGCGCCTGCAGCGACTCGCTGTCGCGCACGTCCGCCGGCATGAACACGGCGCTGTTGCTGCCATGCGCCGGTACCTGCAGCGGCGCGTGCCGGGCGCAGACAATCACTCGTGCCCCGGCGGCGAGAAACTCGCTGGCGATACCGGCGCCGATCCCCTTGGTGCCGCCCGTGACGAGCACCACCTTGCCGCTGTAATCCAACCCCGCGTGCTGCCCCATGTCGTGCTCCTTGTGTTTCTGACAAGGGTCACTCTAGGGACAACCCATGGCGTGTTCGTCGTCTGAACGGACGATGAATCGACCCGGCCCGCTGGTGACACTGGCGGCCATCGCTACGCGCGCACGAGGATCATCATGCTTGATGCCAACGCCCCACCCGTCCTGCTCGACCACCCCCTGCCCGGCGTCGCCCGGCTGCGCCTGAACCGGCCCCAGGCCACCAACGCCCTGAGCCTGGAACTGCAGGCGCTGCTCTCATCGCACTTCACCGCCCTGGCCGAGAATCCCGAGGTGCGCTGCATCCTGCTCACCGGTGGCGACAAGGTATTTGCCGCCGGCGGCGACATCACCAGCATGGCCGGGGTCGGCGCCATCGACATCTACAAGCGCCACACCGAACGGGTCTGGGCGCCGATACAACACTGCCCCAAGCCTGTAATCGCCGCGGTGTGCGGCTATGCCTACGGCGGCGGTTGCGAGCTGGCGATGCTCGCCGACCTGATCGTCGCCGGTCGTGGCGCACGCTTCTGCCAGCCGGAAATCCGCATCGGCATCATGCCCGGCATTGGCGGCACCCAGCGCCTGGTGCGGGCGGTGGGTAAGGTCAAGGCCATGCGCATGGCGCTGACCGGGCAGCCGATCAGCGCCGAGGAAGCCTGGGTGGCCGGGTTGGTCAGCGACCTGGTGGACGATGACCAGGTGCAGACCAAGGCCCTGGAGCTGGCGGCGCTGATTGCCGGCATGCCGGCGCTGGCGGCCGAGCAGATCAAGGAAGTGATCCTGGCGGGCATGGACGGGCCGCTGGAGACCGGGCTGGCCCTGGAGCGCAAGGCCAATGCCCTGCTGTTCGCTTCGCGGGACCAGAAGGAAGGTATGCAGGCGTTCATCGACAAGCGTGCCCCTCAGTTTGAAGGCCACTGACACCCCTCCGTAGGAGCGGGCTTGCCCCGCGATAGCGTGCTGTCAGTTACATCGCATCGCGGGGCAAGCCCGTTCCTACAGTGGTGAACCCATGGATAGGCTTCAGATACTCATCAACAACTGACCACTGTCGATACGCATCTCCATGCCATTGATCGCCCGCGACTCGTCACTGGCCAGGAACAACACGCTCGCCGCCACATCCTCGGGCAGGCACATGCGCTGCATCGGGTCGTTGTCGATGGTCATGCGCTCGGGGTCCAGGCCGGCCGGCCAACTGGCGCGGGTCATGGCGGTAAGCACGCTGTCCGGGTGCAAGGTATTGCAGCGGATCCGGTACTTGCGCTGGCGGCAGTGCACCGCCACCGAACGCGACAAGGCCGCCACCGCGCCTTTCGAGGCGCTGTAGGCCATGTAGTCGCCACGCCCGCCGAGGGCGGCGATCGACGACATGTTGATGATCGAGCCACCGGTGGCCTTCATCAAGCCAATCGCCTCGCGGCAACCGAGGAACACGCTGTCGCTGTTGACCCGCAGCAGCTGGTGCCAGTCGGCCAGCGAGGTGTCCTCCACCGACCCGCTGCGCAGGATGCCGGCGTTGTTGAAGAGAATATCCAGGCGCCCGTGACGCTCGCGCAGGTACGCCATCACCTGCTGCCAGTCGCTTTCGCTGCTGGCGTCGTGGCGGATGAAGCTGGCCTGCTCGCCGATCTCGGCGGCCAGGGCCTGGCCGGCCTCGACGTCGATATCGCTGATCAGCACCTGGGCGCCTTCGGCCGCCAGCAGGCGCGCGCAGGCGCGACCGATGCCGTTGGCGCCGCCGGTGACCAGGGCGACTTTACCGTGTACACGTCCGTTCATGCGGTGGGTCCTTTTGATAGTGGGTGGTTTTGATGGCCTTATCGCGGGGCAAGCCCGCTCCTACCGACCTGTGGGAGCGGGCTTGCCCTGCGATTAGGCCCGCCCTGTCACGCCCTGCAACCGGCCGACAGCGAGGTTTGCTCTGCAGTCGCACCGGCCACCGCCGCCCCGGCGCGACGCCCGGAGAACACGCAATCGGCCAGCGACAGGCCACTGATATACAGG
The DNA here is from genome assembly GCF_030272875.2 of Pseudomonas sp. BJa5. Classification (NCBI taxonomy): domain Bacteria; kingdom Pseudomonadati; phylum Pseudomonadota; class Gammaproteobacteria; order Pseudomonadales; family Pseudomonadaceae; genus Pseudomonas; species Pseudomonas sp. BJa5. Next base: position 10,119 of record NZ_JALRNG020000020.1, on the reverse strand, counting down.
TGCGACGGAATACCCAGCGCAGTTCGCCCAGCCGCATACAACCCGGCAATCGGCTGCTCCTGTTCATCCAGCACGGCGCCGCTGCCTTCATCGACCTTCAAGCCCCCCAGGGTCAGCGCCCCAAGCGGAAAGATCGGGTTGCCCACGGAAATGTCGCAGGCATAGAACGGCCCCTGGTCGAGCACTTCGCGACTGCCCGGCGACTTGCCGAAGGCATCCTCGGCCTCACCGCGCGCGGCGGCGTTGTTGCGCTGCAGCGCCTGGGCCAGGGCCTCGGCCTGCATGCCGCTAGCGGCAGCCAGCTGCGCCGGGGTCTTGCCCTTGCGCGGCTTGAGCAGCATCAACGCCAGCGCCGGCACGCTCTGGAACCACCAATAGCCACCGAACAGCGCCTGGCGGATGGCCTTGGCCCTGAGCCTTGCATCGAGCACCAGCCAGGCGCGCCCGCCCTGCTCTTCCATCAGTGGCTGGCCGAGGGTCGCGCCGTAGACTTCCTCGTTGCAAAAACGTCGGCCTTCGCGGTTGACCACAATGCCCTTGGGCCAGCAATGCGGCGGGTTGATGAAACGCCAGGCCGACACCCGCTCAAGCCCGCTGCTGGCGGCACCGACCGTCTGGCCCAGGCGCAGGCCGCTGCCATCGCAGCCGGTGGCACCGACCTTGAAGTTGCGTCGATAGGCCGGTGCATGCTGACGCATCAACTCGCGGTTGAAGATGAAACCGCCGGTACTGAGGATCACGCCCTGGCGCGCCCGCACCCGGTACGGCTGGGCATGCTCGCGCTCCAGCTGGCTGACGCGCTGGCGCAGCTTGTCGCAGTAGCCTGGCGCCAGGTTCTGCCAGCGCTCGGCGCGGGCGGCCAGGCGGGCGTGGTCATCGGCGGCCTTGCTACCCGGCGGCAGGCGCCACAGCTCGACACCGAGCACCCGCCCCTGATGATCCTGCACCAGGCGCCGCGCCGCCGCTTGCAGCAAGGGGCGTACCCCGGCCTTGAGGCAGGCCGCGTTGAGGTGACCGTAGAGCACCGCACCGCATTGACCCTTGCCCACGGTGCGATGGCCACGGGGCGCGGGCGGCAGCGCGCCGCCATGGGACGGCACCAGTTCGTTGCCGGAGTAGTAGAGAAAATAGCCATCGCCCGGGTACGAGGTCTTGCCGCCCGGAGGCATCTCGTGACCGTACGGCGCGCCATGGCTTTGCAACCATTCGAGGTTGGCCACGCTCTGCTCGCAGAAGCGGCGCAGGGTGGCATCGCTGACCACGCCGCAGGTTTCGTGCTTGAGGTAGTCGAACATGGCCTGGGGGCTGTCGTTGATACCGGCGGCCAGTTGCTGGCGGGTACCGCCACCGGCATACACCACCCCACCGCTCTTGGCGCTGGCGCCACCGCCAGTGAAGCGGTCGGCGATCAGCACGTCGACGCCATTGGCCCGGGCTTCGAGGGCCGCGCAGGCACCGGCGGCGCCCCAGCCGACCACCAGCACGTCGCACTGGTCATCCCACTTGAGCGCCTGGCTGTCGGTCACCCGTACCGGCGGCAGGATGGAGCTGCAGGTTGAACTATCAGCAGTGTGCATGGCGGCTCCTAGCGCTGGCTGGCAAGGTGGTTGGCGGCGACATAGGCGAAGGTCAGCGCCGGCCCCAGGGTACCGCCGGCACCGGGGTAGCTGGTGCCCATCACCGAGGCCGAGCAGTTGCCGATGGCGTACAGCCCGGCGATCGGCTCACCGTTTTCGCGTACCACCTGGGCATCGGCGTTGGTCAATAGGCCGCCCTTGGTGCCGATGTCGCCGGCATCCATGCGCATGGCATAGAACGGCCCCTTGCGCACGGGCGCCAGGCACGGGTTGGGCTTGATGTTGCTGTCGCCGTAGTAGCGGTCGAAGACATTGCCGCCGCGGCCGAAGTCCGGGTCGACGCCGGTGCGGGCGTATTCGTTGACCTTGGCCACGGTGTTCTCCAGGCCCGCGGCATCGACACCGATCAGTTGCGCAAGCTCCGCCAGGGTATCGGCCTTCCAGTACAGGGTGTTGCGCCACTCCTTGCGCAGGCGGCTGTCGGGCATGACCTGGGCCGGCATCAGCGGGCCCATGGCGTAGTTGTGACGGAAATGCGCGTCGAAGATCACCCAGGCCGGCACGCTCTTGCCGCCGGTGACCTGGTTGTCGCGGTACATGGCGTCGACGAACTCCAGGTACGGCGCCGCCTCGTTGACGAAGCGCAGGCCCTGGCCGTTGACCACGACGGCGCCGGGGAAGGCCCGCTCGGCGAACACGCCGCGAGGTTTTTCTTCACCGGGTACGGCAATGGTCGGCGCCCACCAGGCCCAGTCGAGCAAGGCAGTCGCCGCGCCCTCGGCCATGCCGGCCTGCAAGGCAGCACCGGTATTGTTGCCCGGTGGCGTGGCGCTCCAGGCCATGCGTGTCGGTTGCGGCAGGTACTGCTCGCGCAACGTCTGGTTCTGCTCGAAGCCACCGGAGCCGAGAATCACCCCGTGACGGGCCTTCAACTGCAACGGGCGGCCTTCGCGGGTCACCGTCACGCCGGTGATGCGCCCGCCTTCGCTGACCAGCCCGGTGAAGTCGGTGTTCAGCCACAACGGTACATTGCGGTCCATCAGCGAGCGGCGCAGCGCCGCCACCAGCGAGCTGCCCAGGGCGGCGCGGCGGTCGAGCTTGCTCTTGCGCCGCCATTTGAAGTCCAGCTTGTAGCGCAGCATCAGGCCGATGATCAGCAGGCGCCAGCCGAAGCTGCGGGCCATGACCTTGTGGGCGTGACGGGCGGTCCAGGCGATACGGCCCATCAGCAGGGTCGAGGGCGATGGCTTGCGCAGGTTGCCCAGTTCCTCGGCCAGCAGGCTGGTGTCGAACAGCTCCGGGTCCAGGGTGCGGCCGCCGGGCAGCGAGCCTGGCAGGTGCGGGTAGTAGTCGGGGTATTTCTCGGCCACCGCGTAGCGCACGCGGCTGGTGCGGGTCAGGGCTTCGATCATCTTCGGCGCGTTGTCCAGGTAGGCGCGCAGACGGGATTCTTCCACCTGCTCGCCGGCGGCGGCCTTGAGGTACTTGAGGGCCAGTTCGAAGCTGTCGTGGCCACCCAGGCGGGCGAAGTAGTGGTTGTTGGGGATCCAGATCCCACCGCCGGAAATCGCCGAAGTGCCGCCGTACTTGTCGCTCTTTTCCACCACCAGCACGCTGAAGCCCTGGTCGGCGAGAAACACCGCCGAGGCCATGGCACCGGCACCGGAGCCGACGACGATGACGTCATAGGCACTTTGAGTCTGAACGTGAGCTGTCATTGTTGTTATGCCATTGGCTGAGAGTCAGGTTCGATCATCGACTCAGCGGGTGGCGGGCTCATCGTCAAAGTGGACTAGGTGTGGCTGGAGGGATGTTACGACCGCTTTGCGGTCGATCGCAGGCTTCGCCAGCTCCCACAGTAGGAGCGGGCTTGTCCCGCGATCGGTGTGGGATCAGAGCACCGCGCGCTTGCCCGCCCAGGGCATCGCCTGCTCCAGCTGCCGTGCCAGGCGCAGCAGCACGTCCTCGCCGCCCAGGCGCGCGGTGAACATCATGCCCACCGGCAGCCCGTCCGGGCTCCAGCCCAGCGGCAGGGAAATCGCCGGGTGGCCGCTGACATTGGCCAGCGCGGTGAAGCCGGCGCTGCCCATGGCATGGCTGGCATAAGTGGCCCAGTCCTGGTCCAGCGACAACAGACCGATGCGCGGGGTGAGGTTGGCGGTGACCGGCGAGAGGATCAGGTCGAAGCGTTCGAAGTGGCTTTCCATCAGCGCACCGATGCTTTCGAACGTCTGCCGCGCCCGGTACAAGCCCTCCGCCGTGGTGCCCCGGGCCCGTTCAAGCACGACCTGGGTGATCTTCTCCAGGTCCGCAGGCCCCGCGGCCCGCCCCAGCGCCTGCTCGCGATCGCGCACCAGGGTGGTCAGGGCCATGCCGATCACCGTGCCATGGGCGCCGAACATCTGCCGGGGATCGACCGCCAGGTTCAACTCCTCCAGTTCATGGCCCAGGCCGGTCAGTTGCTTGATGGTCTGCTCAAGGGTGGCGGCAATCGCCGGATCCAGCGGTGTGCCAGTCAGCGACTGGCGCACCACCGCGACCCGCAGCTTGCCAGGTTCACGCTCCAGTTCCTGGACGTAGGGCCGTGCCAGCGGCGTAATCCAGTACGGGCTGCCCGGCTCGTGCCCCTGGCCGACATCGAGAAACAGCGCCATGTCACGCACGCTGCGCGACACCACGTTGCCCACGCTGGCCCCGAACCAGCCTTCGAAATGCGCCGGCCCGCTGGGCGTGCGATAGCGGCTGGGCTTGAGCCCGATCAGCCCGCAATAGGACGCCGGAATACGAATCGAGCCGCCGCCATCGGTGGCATGGGCCACCGGTACGATGCCGGCCGCCACCGCACTGGCGGCGCCACCGGAGGAGCCGCCGGCGCTGTGGTCCAGGTTCCAGGGGTTGCGGGTCTGGCCCCAGAGCAGCGACTCGGTGGTGGTGGTCAGGCCGAATTCCGGGCAGGTGGTCTTGCCGAACGGCAGCGCCCCGGCCTGCTCGTAGCGGCTGATCAGGGTGCTGGTGCGGGCAGCGGGCGGCGCATCCTTGAACAGGCGGCTGCCGTTGCTGGTGACCGTGCCCTTGAGGTAGGTGTTGAGGTCCTTGACCAGCACCGGCACGCCGGCCAGCGCGCCCTGGGCCTGGCCGCTCTGCTTGAGCAAGGCACGGGCGTAGTCTTCATGCAGCATGTTGACCGCCTTGACCTTCGGGTTGACCGCACTGCAGCGCGCCAGGGCCGCCGCCAGCAGGTCTTCGCCGCTGAGCTCGCCCTTGCGCACCGCCTCGCTCATGGCCCAGGCGTCCAGGCCTTGATAGTCACTGTCCAACAGGCCCGCGGCGCGGGCATCGGCAAAGCGCCCGAGCAGGCCGACACCGGCCGCCAGGGCGCCGGCCTTGAGAACGCTGCGCCGCGGCCAGTTGGCAGGCCCTTCGCTGGCGCTGAGAGGGGTGACTGGAGTGTGCTCGGTCATGGGGACTTCCTGGGCAGTGGGTCGAAGGTCAAGCATGGGCGGGTCACCTTATCAGTCGGCGGTGACCATGGCGGTCATCGCCGCCAGGTAGTGATCACCATAGGGCGGCAGTACGCCCCATTCGCGGCGCGGGTCATGGGCCGGGGCCTTGAATACGGTACGCATATGGCTGAATTCGAGGAAGCCCTCGCGCCCGTGGTAATGCCCCAACCCCGAGGCGCCGACACCGCCGAAAGGCGCGTCGTGCATGGCGGCGTGCATCATTACCTCGTTGATGGTCACCCCGCCCGACAGGCTGTGCTCCAGCACATGACGCTGCTCGTCGAGGTCGGCGCCGAAGTAGTACAGGGCCAAGGGCCTTGGGCGTGCATTGATGTCGGCCAGCACCGGATCGAGCTGCTGGTAGGTCAGCACCACCATGGCCGGGCCGAAGATTTCTTCACGCATGATCAGGCTGTCCTTGGGCGGATTGACCACCACCTGCAGCGGCCGCCGACGGTCAGCGGCATCCAGCGGCACGGCTTCGGGCAGGCACTCGACCCGCGCCCCCAGGGCCCGCGCCTCCTGCACATAGCTTTCGACGCGCTCGACATGGCGCTGGTTGACCACCGCCACCACATCCGGGTTGCCGGCCACCGTAGGGTTGAGTTCCGAGTAGGCGCTGCGCAGGGCGGCGAGGAAGGCTTCGAGGCAGTCCTCGGGCACATAGACCAGGTCCGGGTTGATGCAGATCTGCCCGCCGTTGCTGGCCTTGGCCACCGCGATGCTGAAGGCGGCGCGGGCAAGATCGGCGCTGGGCGAAACGATCACCGGCGACTTGCCGCCCAGCTCCAGGGTCACCGGCACCAGGTTCTGCGCCGCGTTGCGCATCACCGAACGGCCGACTTCGGTACTGCCGGTGAACACCAGGTGATCGAACGGCATGGCGGAGAACACCTTGGCCACCGAAGAGTCGCCGGTGACCACCGCCACCTCCAGCGGGTCGATGTACTCGGCGAACAGTTGCTCCAGCAACTGCGCCGTGCGCGGGACCACGTCGGAGGGCTTGAGGATCGCCCGGTTGCCCGCCGCCAGGGCCGAGGCCAGCGGGCTGAGCAAGGTGTACAGCGGCGCGTTCCAGGTGCCGATGATGCCGACGCTGCCCTTGGGCTGGTGCATCACCCAGGCTTCGGCGCCGAGCAGGTCATAGGGCGCGAACGGCTGGCGGCGCTCATCCTGCATCCAGTCTTCGAGGTGGTCGCGGGCATGCTTGAGCGAGCCCAGGGCGCCGAGCACGTCGTTCATCAACGAGAAACCGGCAGGCCGGCCGCCGAAGTCCAGGTCGATGGCTTCGGTCAGTTGCGCGTGGTGACGTACCAGCAGCTCAATCACCTGCTGGAGGCGTCGACGGCGGGTGGCGGCAGGCACGGCGCCGGCGGTATTGAAGGCCTGTTTCTGTTCGGCCAGAAGGCCCGTCAGTGTATCCAGGATTGGGCTCGCTGCGTTCATCAAGGTCCCCTTGGCTCGGGTGGGTGGTGGCTGGCGCCACACTAGCGGTGCCAACGGGCCTTGCGCCTCGTCCGATCGGACGAGAATCCGGCAAAAGCGTTAGTCCGTTAAGACGATGTGTAGACAAGGGCTGCGACCAATACTGGCCTCACGAAAATCCCATCCCATGAGGTCAGTCATGGCAATGCCAAACACAGGTTTCGACCCCCAGGCCTTCCGCACCGCGCTGGGCACCTTCACCACCGGGGTCACCATCATTACCACCCAGGCCGAAGACGGCTCGCCGGTGGGCATCACCGCCAACAGCTTCAACTCGGTGTCGCTCAACCCGCCGCTGGTGCTCTGGAGCCTGTCGAAAAAAGCCCGCAGCCTGCCGGTGTTCAGCAGCGGCAAGCACTGGAACGTGCATGTGCTGTCCACCGAGCAGGAGTCGCTGTCGGGCCGTTTCGCCACCCAGGGCGAGGACAAGTTCGCCGAGATCCAGTTCGACAACGGCGTCAGCGAAGCGCCGCTGCTGCAGGACTGCACCGCGCGCTTCCAGTGCCGCACGGCGTTCCAGTACGAAGGCGGCGACCATGTGATCTTCGTCGGCGAGGTGCTCGCCTTCGACCACAGCGAGCGCGCGCCGCTGGCCTTCCAGAGCGGCCAGTACGCCCTGGCCACGCGCAAGCCACGCACCGAACTGCGCCTGGCCACCACCCCACCGCCGCCGGAGTGCAGCTACACCGAGGACCTGCTCGGCTACCTGCTGGGCCGCGCCCACTACCAGCTGCTCAACGCCCTGCGCCGGCTGCTGAACAACCAGCAACTGGACGAACAGGCGTTCTTCATCCTTTCGGTGCTGTGCATCCGCGACAACCTCAGCCTGGCAGAGATCAACACCTTCGTTAATTACACCGGCCATGAAGTGACGCTGCCGAGCATGCGCTTCCTCGAACGGCAGAACCTGGTGGCGATCGAAGGCGAGCCCGGGCAACAGCGCTTCGTGCTCACCGCCAACGGCCGCGAAGCCTCGTTGCAGCAACTGGCCCTGGCCAAGGTGGTGGAAGAGGAACTGGCAGCCAAGCTCGGACCTGCCGATGCCCAGGCATTGAAGGTGCTGCTCAAGCGCCTGATCGTGGTTAGCGACCCCGGTTTGCCGGACCTGTGGGCGCCGCGTTGAACGTCGGCGTGCATGGCCTGCCGGCGACCAGGGTCGGCTGGCGCAGCCATGGACTGCTGCTGTTGCTGGCCCTGGTGTTTGCCGACAACTTCGTCGGCCGGCAGATCCTGGCGGTGATGATTGACCCGATCAAGACCGAGTTCGGCGTCGGCGACACCGCCATGGGGCTGATCTCGGGGCTGGCCTTCGCCGCGGTGTATGCCGTGCTCGGCCTGCCGGCCGGGCGCCTGGTCGACCGCTTGCCGCGCACCCGCCTGCTGGCCCTGTCGTGCCTGCTCTGGGCCCTGGCGACCCTGGCCTGCGGGCTGGCCGGCAGCTTCCTGGTGCTGGCCATTGCGCGGATGCTGGTGGCGGTGAGCGAGTCGCCGACCACCTCGGCCTCGCTGTCGGTGATCGCCGACCTGTACCCGCCGCACCGACGCTCGTTCGCTATCAGTTGCTTCACCGCGGCACCGACCTTTTCCTCGATCATCGGCCTGAGCATCGGCGCCTGGGTGGTCGAGCACTATGGCTGGCGTAGTGCGTTCATTGCGCTGAGCCTGCCGGCCCTGGCGTTTTGCGTCATGTTGGCGCTGGTGCGCGACCCGCTGCGCGGCCGCTGGGACCTGACTGGCAGTACCCCGGCCGCCCCGCGCCTGAGCCTGGGCAACGAAGCGCGGGCGCTCTGGGCCCTGCCCGCCTATCGCTGCCTGATCCTGGCCGGCGGCCTGACCACGCTCAGCTCCTACGCAATCGGCATGTGGAACACCAGTTTCCTGATCCGCTCCCATGGCCTGTCGTTGCAGCATGCCGGCTTGCTGGCCGGGGTCATCTGTGGCGTAGCCGCCGGCATCGGCGGGCTGTTCGCCGGCTGGCTCAACGATCGCCTGAGCTATCGGGGGGCGCACTGGCAGATCCTGATCCCGGTGCTGGGCAACCTCACCGCCCTTGCCGCCCTGGTCGTCTACCTGCTGTGGCCGGCCGGGGTGCTGACTGAATGGGCGGGTGTGCCGATTCCAGTGGCCATGCTGTGGTGCGCGCTGTACAGCTTCTTCGTGGTCTGGTGGGTGGCGCCCTGCTACAACCTGGTGACCCAACTGGTGCCCGCCAGCCGGCGGGGTACGGCCATGGCCTTGCAGACCATTGTCAGTACCTTGCTGGGGGTGGGGATCGGGCCGGTGTTGACCGGGGTGTTCAGCGACCTGCTGCTGCCGTGGTGGGGGGAGGAATCGTTGCGCTATGCGCTGGTGCTGGTGAGTTTGCCTTTGCTGGGGGCGGTGGGATTGTTGGGCCGGGTGGCGGTGCATGCGGGGCGTCAGGGGTAAAGTGGTGACTGCATCGCAGGCTTCGCCAGCTCCTACAGGGGTTCCCGGCCTGCCCCGGACGCTGTGGGAGCTGCCGCCAGGCTGCGATCGGGCGCGAAGCGGCCGTAGAACCAGACCGCCTCAGTACACCTGCCCGAATGAGCTGGCCGGATTGCGACTGCTACGCAGTCGATCGCAGGCTTCGCCAGCTCCTACAGGGGTTCCCGGTATGCCCTGTGGGAGCTGCCGCCAGGCTGCGATCGGGCGCGAAGCGGCCGTAGAACCAGACCGCCTCAGTACACCTGCCCCAATGAGCTGGCCGGATTGCGACTGCTGCGCAGTCGATCGCAGGCTTCGCCAGCTCCTACAGGGGTTCCCAGCCTACCCGGACGCTGTGGGAGCTGCCGCCAGGCTGCGATCGGACGCGAAGCGGCCGTAAACCAGACCGCCTCAGTACACCTGCCCCAATGAGCTGGCCGGATTGCGACTGCTGCGCAGTCGATCGCAGGCTTCGCCAGCTCCTACAGGGGTTCCCAGCCTACCCGGACGCTGTGGGAGCTGCCGCCAGGCTGCGATCGGACGCGAAGCGGCCGTAAACCAGACCGCCTCAGTACACCTGCCCCAATGAGCTGGCCGGATTGCGACTGCTGCGCAGTCGATCGCAGGCTTCGCCAGCTCCCACAGGGGTTCCCGGCCTGCCCCGGACGCTGTGGTAGCTGCCGCCAGGCTGCGATCGGGCGCGAAGCGGCCGTAAAACCAGACCGCCTCAGTACACCTGCCCCAATGAGCTGGCCGGATTGCGACTGCTGCGCAGTCGATCGCAGGCTTCGCCAGCTCCCACAAGGGTTCCCAGCCTGCCCGGACGCTGTGGGAGCTGCCGCCAGGCTGCGATCGGGCGCGAAGCGGCCGTAAAACCAGACTGCCTCAGTACATCTGGCCCAATGAACTGGCCGGATTGCGACTGCTACGCAGTCGATCGCAGGCTTCGCCAGCTCCTACAGGGGTTCCCGGCATGCCCCGGACGCTGTGGGAGCTGCCGCCAGGCTGCGATCGGGCGCGAAGCGGCCGTAGAACCAGACTGCCTCAGTACATCTGGCCCAATGAACTGGCCGGATTGCGACTGCTACGCAGTCGATCGCAGGCTTCGC
>NZ_JALRNG020000207.1:0-241 GCF_030272875.2 Pseudomonas sp. BJa5 | reverse complement strand
AACTGGAGGATGAGCGTCCCTGGCGGCCTGCGTTACCCCACAGAGTCGGCAACGCCGGCGTCCTCGACAGCCGAGAATCACGCAACAAGTTGCTGGAACAGCTCATCCGCTTTCCACCGGCGCGCCTGGCCATAGCCAGCGACCCACGCCCCTCGCCAGATCGCGGCACCCTTGCGTTGCACGCCGAGCAAGCCCGCAATGCCGCTGCCCCCCGCATCTGGTTGCTGCAGGCACTGCCAGT
>NZ_JALRNG020000206.1:0-241 GCF_030272875.2 Pseudomonas sp. BJa5 | reverse complement strand
GACTACCTGAGCCAGGCGCGCCTGACCCAGCTGCGCAAATTAAATGAAACCCAGCGCCAGCTGGCCAGCGGCCAGCAGGACATCAACCTGACACACGCCCAGTTGCTGACCCAGCAAGGCACCCTCGACAGCCAGCGACAGGAGCTGGAACAGGTCCGCGCCGAGCGCCAGCAGGTGCTGGCCAAACTGACCAACGACGTCAAAGCCCGCGACCAGAAGCTGCAGGCCCGCGAGCAGGACC
>NZ_JALRNG020000205.1:0-241 GCF_030272875.2 Pseudomonas sp. BJa5 | reverse complement strand
GCTGTTCGGCTATCTGGACCTGGACCTACACATCGGCAGCACCGGCTGGATCTGCGACGAGCGGCGCGGCACCCACCTGCATCCGCTGCTCGGCAGCATCGCCCAGGGCCGACTGATTCTGGAAAGCGATGCCCCCTACCTGCTGCCGCGCATCCTGCGGCCCAAGCCGAAAAACGGTCGCAACGATCCGGCCTTCCTCACCGAAGTGCTGCGCGAGGTAGCCGTGCACCGTGGCGAAAGA
>NZ_JALRNG020000204.1:0-241 GCF_030272875.2 Pseudomonas sp. BJa5 | reverse complement strand
GAGGGATGCAGATGTACCCGGCTGCCGCCAACGTATTGCCAGAACGAATGGGCGTCGCTGAGGCCGCGCTGCTTTCTGATGGGGAACAGGGCATAGGCGACGCCATAGGAGATGCAAAGGAACAAGACCCCGTAACGGCCGTTCACATTGAAATTACCGAGAAACTGCTCGGTGACGGGGGTGATCACCCACTCGGTCTGGTATTGATGGACAAGCGACAGGGCATCCACGAAATGACAGC
>NZ_JALRNG020000203.1:0-242 GCF_030272875.2 Pseudomonas sp. BJa5 | reverse complement strand
GTCCAGGCCTTGTACAGCCAGTACATGCCCATGGCGGCGGCAACGGCCATGTAGCTGTCGCCGGCGTAACCGCCCAGGGTCAGCATCAAGGTCGCGACCAGGTAGGCCAGGATGTACCAGAGGATGTGCTTCTTGGCCACCTCGATGCCTCGCTTGACCGGCAGGACCGGAATCGATGCAGCCAGGTAGTCGTTGTAGCGGAAGTTCGCAATGGCATAGGAGTGCGGCATCTGCCAGAGGCT
>NZ_JALRNG020000202.1:0-242 GCF_030272875.2 Pseudomonas sp. BJa5 | reverse complement strand
ACGCCCCGGTCCCCGCTGTGGGGCGTAGGTCGACCACTGCGGCCCTCCCCTCAATCATTATGACGTGAAGGACTGGTATCTCGAGTCAAAAAAGGACACGCCTCTCAGTAAGCAGCTAAAACGTGAACTGGCCAACATAAAACGCCCATTCATGTATCTCCTGCCCACGACAATTAATACACCCCAAGTTGGATCATTTCATGTTCAATGGGAGTGCGTGAACTGGCAGTATCTTCTTAAAA
>NZ_JALRNG020000201.1:0-242 GCF_030272875.2 Pseudomonas sp. BJa5 | reverse complement strand
ACAACAACATGCTCTCTACAGCCAATATCAAACCTGTAAACGAAACCCGTATCAACATCGACTACACATGGAAATTTAAATAATTAAAACCAGAGGTTCTGTCACACATAGAACCTCTTTTTATTTCGGGAAATTCATCATGAAGAAAGTTGTAACACTACTCTGCGGAATTTGTCTCATTGGCCTAACTCATGCCGAAACTCAATATAACCCACCACCTATTCAGCTTGAGCCTTTAGCAA
>NZ_JALRNG020000200.1:0-243 GCF_030272875.2 Pseudomonas sp. BJa5 | reverse complement strand
AAGAAGATCACCGAAACCATCCTCTACCCGACCCCGAACCTCGCGGCGAAGGCGCTGATGCCCGATACGTACAAGAACAACCCGGTCATCTTCCCGCCCGCGGATGTTCTCGCGAAATGCGAATATGCGAAGTTCAACGAGACGCTGCAGCCGCTCTATGAAGAAGCTTTCACGAAGGTTCGGGCTTCTTGATGTCAGGCATTGGAAAAGTACGCGTTTCCCCGCGAAGGCGGGGACCCATCT
>NZ_JALRNG020000199.1:0-243 GCF_030272875.2 Pseudomonas sp. BJa5 | reverse complement strand
CGGGGTCGGTCATGAGCTGTACCAGCACGGTAGTTTCGCCTGGGAAACCCTGCTCGTGGCCATCGGCTACCCGCTGTACTTCATCCTCCTGCGCAAGTGCCGCACCGATCACCTGGGTGGCCTCTGGGCCAACATGTGCCTGCTGTTGCCGGCGGCGTCGTACTGTGTCATCCAGGGGCCGATGAGCGCGCGGGACCTGGCCGAGCAACCGGCCCTGTATGGCCTGATTCGGCTCTTGGGGGC
>NZ_JALRNG020000198.1:0-244 GCF_030272875.2 Pseudomonas sp. BJa5 | reverse complement strand
CCCCCCCCCCCCCCCCCCCCCTCTAATGATCCGCCGACCACCGAGATCTACACCCTGCTACACCCACTTTCCCTCCCCGCCGCTCTTCCGCTCTCACGCGAAGAGCGTCAGCCACGCGAAGAACGCGCACCACGTGAAGAGCGTGCACCGAGATCGGAAGAGCACACGACTGACCACCAGTCACTATTACGGCTCAGGGAAGCGCGGAGGGTCAGGGAAATGGGCGGGGGGCGGGGGGGGGCGG